>JBOFFO010000187.1:0-2674 GCA_051648665.1 Beijerinckiaceae bacterium
CCTTCTGCGGAATCTTCTTGATCGTCACATCAAGTCCGTTTTTCGCGAAGATGCCGGCCTCCTTGGCCAGAGTTAGCGGTGCGAAGCCGGTCCAGCCAGATATGCCGATGTTGACCTTGGTCTGCGCCGAGGCCGGTCCTGCCAGCGCAACCGCGCTGGTGAGTGCGAGAGCAGCAAGCAGTGTGCGGGTCATGGCCCCCTCCATTATGTCTATACCTAATTGAGCATGTCCCAGTTGGACTGTCAAAGGCTGACGATAGAATGCCAAGCCCATGGGGCCCCGCAAGCGCGGAGCCGCCGGGAGGGGTGAACGGGGGCGGCCTGCGCCGTTGCGCTCAGCCCGGCGTCAGGCTCAGCACCGCGTCGGCGGCTTCATCCACAGCCTTGCGGCTATAGAGCATCGGCACATAATCGCCGCGCGCCCAAAGCGGCGCGAGCCGGTCATAATGACGCGAGCGTGGATCGCCGGATTGACCGGGGGCGTTCATGCAGACGCTGCGGTCGAAATCCGCACAATCCACCACCATGCGGAAAGATGCGCCGTGAATGACACGGAAGTCGCCGGGCCGGTAGCTCGCATACATCGGCGTCAGCGCTGAGCCGCCTTTCGGGAATGGTCCAATATCGCGCAGGCTTGCACCCGTCTGCAAAGGCGTAAGCGGGTGCTCGAAATAGCCGTGATGCAGCTTGCCCCAAGCCCAGTGCGAAACATCAGCGCCGCATTTTTGCGTCATCGCTGCCCAAGCCTGAGCCAGCGTCGTGCGCAGCAGATCATCGCGCGCCGTCGGCGGTGAGGCGCCAAAGCGTGCATCGGGATTTTCCAGAAGCGCCAGCACGCCATCGGCATCGCCAGGTGCAAGCAGCGCCGCTACATCGGGCGCAACAGACCGGAACAGGCCGGGCTTCAGTGCCGATGACCACCACACCTCGAACAGCGCAGCAGCCGCACTGTTGATATCCATGCGCCCGCCCCAGCCGGTGAGCAGCAGCCGGGCTTTTTCGGCATCGCCATCGCCCACTGCCATTGCACAGAGCAATGTGTTGAGGCGCAGCGCCGGCGTGCTGACCGTATCGGTTTGCAGCGCACAGGCTTCATCGACCCCATGCGTCGTCTGGCCATCGAGTACGGATTTGATGCGGGTGATGCGGGAATTGTCGAGCCACTCAAATCCGACAGGCTTGGCGGTGTGATCCCAGCCGTCAGGCATATTGAATTCAGTGGCCGTCGCGACATAGCCGCATTCCGGATTCACGCGCTCCGGATACTCCCCTGCCGGCAAAAATCCGTCCCATTCATAGCGCCCATCGCCGGGGATCGGAAGCAAACCATTCCAGCCGATTCTGCGCGGAATATATCCACCGGGTAACCACGCAATCGTGCCGTTCACATCCGCATAGACTTGATTGGCGGAGGGTGCGACCCAGCGCGCATTGCTTGCGCGAAATTCATCAAAATTTTTGGAACGCATCGTCGACAGGCTGGCGAGATAGGGCGCGCCGCCCGGTTCAAACCACACTGAACGCACGGCATAGGCGTACTTGCCGCAGGCGCTGCGTCCAATCACTGGCCCATGCCGTGTGAACAGCAATTCAATGCTCTGGTTCGGATAACCGCGCACGATAAATGTTTCGGTGATGCTGCGCATATCCTCCCAGCCATCGCGATAACGATAGCGCTGCAGATTCTGCTGATCGACATCGTAGACATAGACATCCTCATGATCCATGCCGAAGATCGTCATGCAGAAGGCGGCTGTATCGTTATGGCCGAAGGAAATACCCGGCACTGAAGGCTCGCCTGCGCCAATCGCATCAAAACCGGGCGCGGTGAGATGCACAAGATAACGCAACGAGGGCAGGCCATGCGCACGGTGCGGGTCGCTGCCGAGAATGGGCTTGCCTGTCGCAGTACGGCTGCCATGCACGGCCCAGTTGTTTGAGCCTTGCGCCTGCGCATCCTCAATCATTTCGCCCAGTTCGGTCACTTTGCGCCAGCGCGGCGCTTCAGCAAGCGTCGCAGCCATACGTCCCGGCGAAAAAGTCGGCGCCAGTGTTGCCAATCGCATGACATGAATCAGCTGCTCCGGCACGGCAGCGAGATCAACCGAAGGATCGCGCGTCGGCTCCACCTGCGGCGTGATCACCTTGCGTAGCGCATCGGCCTTGAGATCAGACTGCGCCAGCACGCGCGCGCGCATGATTTTCGAAACAGCCTGCCGCGAAAGGCCATGCGTCCGGATGCGCACCACATCCTCTGCCGCCCAGCGTTGCGGCCTTGTTTGCGTCGCGGCAAACTCCGGCGGCAGGCGCGCTGGTTCACTTTCCGTAAGCGCAATGAACGCATTCACACCTTCAGCAAAGCGCATGCAGATCGCCTTTGCATCGGGCGCATAAGCTTTCCATTCCGCATCCATGTCGCCGCGATAGAGAAAAAGGCGCGCCGCCTTGTCCTGTTCCAGAAATCCGGGGCCAAAATTTTCTGCCAGCAGACCCAAACCACGCTTGCGCCACAGATCAATCTGCCACAGCCGGTCGCGTGCGGCGTTGAAGCCTTGCAGAAACCAAAGATCATGCTCTGACTCTGCGCGCAGATGGGGCAGGCCATAGTGGTCGATGATGATAGAGGCGGGCCCTGCCAACCCAGCGAGGGTGAGAGTTTCGTCGTGATCACCGG
>JBOFFO010000188.1:0-2901 GCA_051648665.1 Beijerinckiaceae bacterium
AGGGACCAGACTGCGGATATCGATCCACTCCTCCGGCGTATGGCCGCCGCCGCCCAGCGCCCCCACGCTGCACAACGTCGGACAGCCTACAGCGGAGGTAAAACCGGAGTCCGCACAGCCGCCCGAAAAGCTGCCCGCCACATCAAAGCCAAGACCAGTGGCGGCCTCCCGATAGACCTGAAACATGGCCGCTGACTCTGGCGTTTCCGCCAGCGGCAGAAATTCCCCCTTGATGGTGAGCGCAGAGGAGGTGCCGGCTACCGCCGGCTCTTCCGCAATGGCGCGAATAGCTGCGATCATCGCCGCCCGTTGCGGCGGATCGATATAGCGCAGGTCGATCTCACACCAGGCAGAGGGGGCGATGGTGTTGACGGTCTGCCCGCCGCCGATCAGCCCGACATTCACGGTCGTCCCAGCCTTCAGGTCGGTCAACGCCTGCAGACGCGGAATTTTCATGGCCAGATCGACAATGGCGGAAATGCCCTGTTCGTAGCGCGCGCCGGAATGGGCGGCCTTGCCGGTTACGTCGAGCCGCATGAACACGCCGCCCTTGCGGCCGCTGGTGATAATCTGCTGCCCGGCCTCCCAGCCCTGTCCCTTCGGTGCGTGGCTCGGTTCGGTATTGAACACGCACAGCGCCTCGCGCGCCGCCGCCTCAATATGAGGCCGGCAGGCCGGGGATGCGATTTCCTCATCGCTGGTCACAAGGCACTGGATCGGACGTGTGTGGGCGTTAGTGGCGGCAAAGGCCGCTGCAACGATAGCGTTCATCGCCAGCCCGCCCTTCATGTCGGCGACGCCCGGCCCGTAGGCGCGTGCGCCGTCAATGGTGAAGGGCCTGCGCTGCGGCTCGCCCTTTGGGAAGACGGTATCGCGATGACCGAGCAGGAGCACCGGGCGCTGGTCGTTTCCGCCCGCGCGGGCCAGCGTCGCGCTCAGAGCGTCGCCATATCCCTCATTCGCGATCCAGTTCACAGCAAGCCCGTGCCGCACGAAAAAGGCTTCCAGCACCTTGCCCGCTGCATCGACGCCGGCCTTGTCGTAACTGCCGGAATCCGTGTTCACGAGGTCGGCGAGAAGTGCGATCAGCTCATGCTCATGGGCAGCAATCCAGTCGATGACAGCTTGTTCGTGAGGCGTGCGCGCAGACATGGAATTCCCTTCCGGCCAGAACATTGCGGAGTGATCAAAGACCAGGGTTCAGCGATTGCCAACACGTCGCATGCCATGCCGGCCTGCTTGGGCCGCATGCATTGCCCATTCCGAGATCGGATATGATCAGAAAATTGGAGCGGGCGAAGGGAATCGAACCCTCGACATTCAGCTTGGGAAGCTGACGTTCTACCTCTGAACTACACCCGCCTGCCTTCCACTCATACGCCGGGAGCGGGCCTGTCTTCAAGGGTCATCGGTTGCGCAGGTTCTTCGCACATCTGTGTTCATATCTCGACATTTCCAGCCATTCCCCTTACGGGGCAGCCAGTTTGAGGTGGGGCTGGGCCAGATGGTGAAGCTGAAAGCGCTTGTCGATCATCCCGTGACAGAGCGGGTCATTGTCGTTCTGATTGTGTTGAACGCCATCACGCTGGGGTTGGAAACCAGCAGCGAGATCATGGCCAGCCATGGCGCGTTGCTGCACATTCTGGACCAGATTTTCCTCTCGATTTTCGTCATGGAACTGGCGGCGCGTCTCGCCGTCCAGCGCGGCGCTTTTTTCCGTGATGCGTGGAACGTGTTTGATCTGATCATCATCGGCATCGCGCTGTTGCCGGCCACAGGCGCATTGTCCGTGTTGCGGTCCCTGCGCGTGCTGCGCCTGTTGCGGCTGGTGACTGCCATCCCGTCGCTGAAGCGCGTCGTCAGTGGCCTGATTGGCGCCATTCCCGGCATGGGGTCGATCATCCTGCTCACCGCGCTGGTCTATTACATCTATGCGGTGATGGGCACGAAGCTGTTTGGCGCAAGCTCGCCGGAGCAGTTCGGCTCGCTCGGCGCGACGACTTACACCCTGTTCCAGATCATGACGTTCGATGACTGGTCAGGCGGCATCGCCAAGCCGCTGCTCGAGAAACATCCCTATGCGATGATCTATATCGTGACCTTCATCCTGCTGTCGGCATTCATGATGCTGAACCTGTTCATCGGCGTGGTGGTCAGCGCCCTTGATGACGAAAAGGCAAGCAAGGACTCGCGTACGCTGCTGCATGATCCGCGTGATCTTGCCAAGCTTGCCGATGAAGTGCGGGCGCTGCGGGAGGATTTTGCCAGAATGCGTGCGGTAGAGGGGAAATCCTGAGGGCAGGAAATGGCAAGGCTCCGGCGCGCGCCATCGCCGCAACCGGGTTGATTCCCTCTCGCACCGCGACCACATACAGGATAAATCCCTTGCCATGTCCGGCAGCCTTGAACCGTCGGCACAGGAACCACGCCCATGTTCATCCAGACCGAAGCGACCCCCAATCCCGCCACACTGAAATTCATTCCCGGCAAGCCCGTGATGGGTGATGGCACGCTCGACATGCGGGATGCATCGGAAGCAGACCAGTCGCCGCTGGCCCAGCGCCTTTTTGAGGTCGATGGGGTGTCGGGCGTGTTCCTCGGGTCCGACTTCGTCACCGTCACGAAGAAAGGCGGTGAATGGCAGCATCTGAAACCGGCGGTTCTCGGCGCGATCATGGAGCATTACATGTCCGGCGCGCCGGTCGTGCTGCACGAGGGCGCAGCGCCGGCAGATGAGGAGTTCTTTGCCGAAGCCGATGCCAAGACCGTCGAGACCATCAAGGAGTTGCTGGAAACCCGTATCCGCCCGGCCGTTGCCGGCGACGGCGGCGACATCACCTTCCGCGGCTTCAAGGACGGTATTGTCTATCTCGCCATGAAAGGCGCCTGCGCCGGCTGCCC
>JBOFFO010000189.1:0-5296 GCA_051648665.1 Beijerinckiaceae bacterium
TCTCGGCTTCGCGCGGGGAAAGCTGCGTGGATTCCGCTGCGCCGCCCCTGACCATGTTAGAGCGGATATCGTCGCCCTGCGGCACACGGTTGATCGCACCGGCGAAGACGCCATCGACGAGAATAATCCGCTTGTCGCCCTTCGACACGGCGGGCAAAAACCGCTGCACCACCCAGGGTTCGCGAAACTGCGTAGAAAACAGGTCGTAGAGCGAACCAAAATTCGGATCGTTACTCGACACCTTGAACACCGCCGCGCCGCCATTGCCGTAGAGCGGCTTCATCACGATGTCGCCATGCACCTTGCGAAAGTCGTTGATGCGATCCTTGTCGCGCGTCACAAGCGTCGGCGGCATCAGCTCCGGAAATTCCGTGACAAAGATTTTTTCCGGCGCATTGCGCACATGATGCGGATCATTCACCACCAGCGTTTGCGGATGAATCCGCTCCAGCAGATGCGTCGTGGTGATATAGGCCATGTCGAAGGGCGGGTCTTGCCGCAGCAGAATGACATCCATCGTTGCCAGGTCGGTCAGCACAGCGTCGCCAATCTGCGCATGCTCGCCCTGCACATCCTTGACAGTAAGCGGATGAATCGGCGCGATGATTTTACCATCGAGCAGCGATAATTTATCCGGCGTATAGTAATGCAGGGCATGGCCGCGCGCCTGCGCTTCCAGCAGTAGGGCAAAGCTCGAATCGCCCGCGATCTTGATCTTGTCGATCGGGTCCATCTGGACGGCGATTTTCAGGGTCATGCGCATATCCTCTTGCAATGGTGATGGCCTAGCCCATGCAGGCGCTGACGAACAGCCGGTTCTGGTTAGAGCGGAAACACATTTTCCACATGACGCGGCAGGGTGCGCGGCGCAATTAGCACTGCATCAGCCCGCAGGGTGTGATCCGCCGCCCAGCCATTGCGCATGATCCACGCATCGGCGGCGCGCCGGAATCGTTCGATTTTGGCTGCGCCTATGGCCTCAAGCGCGGCATCAAGATCAGCGCGCGCCTTCACTTCAATGAAGGCAATGGTCTTGCCCCGCTTCACGATCAGGTCGATCTCGCCGCCATGCGCGGCATAGCGCAAGGACAGGGGGCGGTAGCCTTTCAGCATCAGAAACGCCGCAGCCACATATTCCGCCCGTGCGCCGCTGCGCAGGGCATGGCGCCGGGCATCCGCATCGCGGGCCGGCTTCATGGCTCCGCTTTCGTCAGATCGAGCGCACGGGCATAGACCTTGCGGCGCGGTTCTCCCGTTTCAGCCGCCACATGGGCGACGGCTTCTTTCAGTGAATGTTTGCCCAGGGCAATGCGCAGCAGCGCATCCAGCCGGTCCCCTTCGTCGGCTTCGTTTTTCTGGGTATGGGCTGCGCCGATCAGCACGACGATCTCGCCCTTCGGCGTGGGCGCTTGCGCATAATGCGCCGCCAGCGCCGGCAAGGCGTCGCGCCGCACCTCCTCGTAGAATTTCGTCAGTTCGCGCGCCACGGCAGCGGGCCGGTCGCCAAGCATGGCGGCAGCATCGGCGAGCATGTCCGCCACCCGGTGCGGCGATTCAAAAAACACCAGTGTGCCCGGCACCTGTTCCAGCGCCTTCAGCCGCGTGCGGCGCGCTCCGGCTTTCGGCGGCAGAAATCCCTCGAAGAAAAACCGGTCGGTCGGCATGCCTGCGACCATGAGCGCCGCAAGCACCGCTGATGCGCCCGGCACCCCGGTGACTTTCACACCGGCCGCGATGGCGTCAGCGGCGAGCTTGTAGCCGGGGTCGGACACCATCGGCGTGCCAGCATCGGAGACGAGCGCCAGCGCCTGTCCCTCGCCAAGCCGGCGCAGAATCTCCGGCCGCAACCGTTCCGCATTGTGCTCGTGATAGGCAATCAGCGGCGTGGAAATGCCATAATGCGCCAGCAGCGTCTTGGTGACGCGGGTGTCCTCGGCCAGCACCGCATCGGCAGCGGCGAGGGTTTGCAGGGCACGGAAGGAAATGTCGCTGAGATTACCGATCGGCGTCGCCACCACATGCAGGCCCGGCGCAATCGCGCTGGCCTCCATGGACAAGCCGAAGGCGGCATAGCGGGCGGGCCTGTCGGCGGCTGCGCGGGTCATTATCGATCCGTTCATGGGAGTGCTATCCAATGCATCGTATTTTCAGCGAATCGGCCTGTCATCCCGCGCCGCTGGAATACTTCATTTAAGCCGGAAAAGCGGAGGGGCCGCATGGACCGCTTCACAGACACACATCGCGCATCGCCGCTGCTCTTGACAGCGCGCCAACGGCTGCGCTGGGCCGGCGCGGGCTTGTCCACGCTGCTTCTTGCAGGCTGCGGCGGCACGCTCGGCTCGCTCACCGGTGGTGAAGAACCGCGCGCAACGCCAACCGGCCCAACGCCATCGCCCAACGCCGTCCGTGTCGGGCTCATTCTGCCGCTGTCCGGCAGCGGTGCGACGGTCGGGCAAGGCTTGCGCAATGCGGCGGAATTGTCGGTCTCGCAATTCGAGAACCCCAACGTTGCGCTGATCATCAAGGATGACGCCAGCTCGCCTGATGGCGCGCGCGCCGCTGCGCAACAGGCGCTGGGGGAAGGCGCGGAAATTCTGCTTGGCCCGCTGTTCGCGCCGGCTGTTGCCGCCGCCGGACAGGTGGCAAAGGCGGCCAACCGCCCGATGATCGCATTTTCATCCGATTCCAATGCCGCCTCGCGCGGCGTCTATCTCCTCAGCTTTCTGCCGGAAAATGAGGTCGACCGCATCGTGTCCCATGCCGTGTCGCAAGGGCGGCGCGCGTTTGCCGCGCTGATCCCCGAAGATGCCTATGGCAATGTCGCGCGCACGGCGTTCGAGCAGGCGGTGTCACGCCATGGCGCCCGTCTCGTCGCGCTGGAAACTTTTCCTCTGGATCGCGCCCGCATTCAGCCAGCTGTTGCCAAAATCAGCAGCGTGATTGCAGGCGCTGCGCCGCAGGCGGAGGCGCTGTTTATTCCTGCAAACGCCGGCGGTCTGGCGATGGTGGGAGAACAGTTGCGTGCTGTGAATTTCAACCCGCAAAGGGTCAAGCCGCTTGGCACCGGCACCTGGAATGAGGCCAGTGTTTATCGCATTCCTTCCTTGCAGGGCGGCTGGTTCGCTGCACCGGATCCATCGGGCTTCAACAATTTCGCGCAGCGCTATCAGCAGCGCTACAATTCAAGCCCGACGCGAATTTCGACGCTGGCCTATGATGCAACTTCGCTTGTCATTGCGCTGGTCCGCACGCAGGGACCACGCCGCTTCAGCGAGGAGATATTGACCAATGCATCGGGTTTTTCCGGCGCGGACGGCATTTTCCGCTTCCGGCAGGACGGGACGAACGAGCGGGCGTTGGCGATCAATGAAATTCGCAATGGCAGCGCCGTCGCTATCAGTGCCGCACCAAAAACCTTTCAGGGCGGGGCGTGACGCACACCGATTTCAGCCGTCATGCCCGTGCGCGTCACAGGCATCCACGTCTTGGCCTTCAAGACCGCAAGCAAGTCGTGGAGAGCCGGAACACGTCCGGCCATGACGCGCGCGGATAACGTGAGCCGACTGCAAAATCGTTCAAGCCGCGAGATCAGCGACCACTGCGTCGAGCACGGGAAAACCTTCCGCTGTGACCGCAAGGCGGCCATCGGGATATTGCCGCACGAGATTGTGCTGCACGAGAAATCCGATCCGCTCCGGATCGAGCGTGCGGCCTGAGAGGGCCGTGAAGCGCGCGGGATCAATGCCTTCGCGCAGCCGCAGGCCCATCAGCAGAAATTCGTCGCCCTGCTCCTCGCGCGTCAGCACGCTGCGCTCGGTCATGCCATGGCCCTTCGTCTCGACAGCGCCGAGCCATTGCTCCGGAATTTTCTCATTGGCGAAGGCGATGCGCGATGACGGCGTGGTGATGCGCCCATGCGCACCCGCGCCGATGGCGGCATAATCGCCATAGCGCCAATAGACGAGATTATGCCGGCTCTCGCCGCCGGGCCTTGCATGGTTGGAAATTTCGTAAGCCGGAAAGCCCTGCGCTTCGCATACCTCCTGCGTCACATCCCACAGCGCACGGCCCAGATCGGCATCGGGAATTTTCAGCTTGCCCGCCTTGTAGAGTTTTTCAAACCATGTCTCCGGCTCGATGGTGAGCTGATAGAGCGAGAGATGATCGCCCGCATGGCGCAAGGCTTCGATGAGTTCAGCGCGCCATTGCGCCGGCGTCTGATCCGGCCGCGCATAAATCAGGTCGAAAGAATAGCGCTCAAAATAATCGCGCGCGATTTTCACCGCCGCCATTGCCTCTTGTGCGGAATGCAGGCGTCCCAGCGCACGCAGATCGGCATCGTTCATCGCCTGCACGCCGAGTGAGACGCGGTTGACGCCCGCCGCGCGATATCCCTTGAACCGGCCTGCTTCAACGCTCGTGGGATTTGCCTCCAGCGTGATTTCCGCATTGCGCTCAAGCGGCCACGTCGCTGCGATGGCGTCGATGATCGCACCCACTGTCTCAGGCTTCATCAGCGAGGGTGTGCCGCCACCAAAGAAAATCGAGCGCACCTGCGCCTGCGGTTTCAGTTTTTTCTGTTGCGCCAGTTCTTTTTTGAACGCCGCGACATGCCGGGCCTCATCGATTGCGCCGAAGCGGACATGGCTGTTGAAGTCGCAATAGGGGCATTTCGAGGCGCAGAACGGCCAGTGCACATAAACCGCAAAGCCGGGATCGCTTGGCATCATTGCGTATCGCGGCCAAACAGTGCGCGCTCCATATGCTGGAAGGCGCGGGCGCGGTGGGAGAGTGCTTCGCCGCCATCGCGGGGAAGCCCGTGCTTCTCATCCGATGTCATTTCGCCGAAGGTTTTGGTTTTTCTGTCCGGCACAAACATCGGGTCATAGCCGAAGCCGCTCAGGCCGCGCGGCGGCCACACCAGCGTGCCATGCACGCGGCCCTCGAACAGGGCTTCTTCGCCATCGGGCCATGCCACCACGAGGGCCGAAACAAAATAGGCGCGCCGCTGCTCTGGCGTTGTTGCGCCCCGCTTTTGCAATTCGCGCTCAACCTTTTCCATCGCCGGGCCGAAATCCTTGTTCACTGCCCAGTCGGCGGAAATCAGGCCCGGCGCACCATCAAGCGCAGCAACGCACAGGCCGGAATCATCGGAGAAGGCGGGCAGGCCCGTCGCTTTCGCCGCTGCATGCGCCTTGATCGCGGCATTTTCCGCAAACATGTGGCCCGTTTCTGCCGGCACGGGCCAATTGAGTTCGCCCGCGCTCACGCAGGCGATGCCGTGCGGCGCAAGCCA
>JBOFFO010000190.1:0-2880 GCA_051648665.1 Beijerinckiaceae bacterium
GGCAGCTATTCCGGCAGCCTTTATCGCTATACGGACGGCAAGACATTCAGCGGCAAGGCGACGCCCAAGGGATCGACCATGAGCGTTTCCGGTTGCGTGCTTGGCGGCCTGATCTGTCAGAGCCAGACCTGGACCAAGGTGAATTGAGCGGCAACCATCACTTTTGAAAACAAAAAGCCCGCATCAGTGCGGGCTTTTTTATTGGCAATTCCATACAAGTCTCGCGCTCATAACCCTTTCGGCCGCTTCAATTTGCATGCGTCGATATTCAGCAACGCTTTCGCGCGCGTCTCGTCATTGAAATAACCATTGTTGCGGAAGAAATCGAGTTCGTCCTTTTTCATCTGCGCCACTGTCGTCTTGGCATAGCAAGAGCATGGCGTGTGCACCGCTTCCTTCGTCGTCTCCATCAGGCGCGATTGCACAAACTGGCATTGATCAAACACTTTGAGCGAAATCACATAGGGCGTCGCCTTCTTCAGCGCCGGATCGACCGGCGGCGGCGTGAAAGGCGCAGGCGAAGCGCCGGCGAGCGCGGCGGTCGCAGCGAGCGTGGCAGCCAACAGGACGAGCGGGCGAAGCATAATCGCAAAACTCCAGATGCGTGCGAGGAATGGAACGTGCAGGCCGCGAGCCGACTCACAGGCGATGCAGGGCCACCCGGTTATCATGGAAAGCCGCGCCGCCATAAGGGGCGACCTGATCGGCGCCAGTGAGGGAATTGATTCCGGCTCCGTCCTCATGGGCGCTGTTGGGCCAGATGCCTTCCGCCACCAGCACGCCGGGCCGCACCGCATCGGTGACCTGTGCAGCCAGGACCACCCTGCCCCGCGCGTTACTGAGCGCCACCCGGCCGCCATCGGCAATGCCCAAACGCGCGGCGTCATTGGGAGAGATCATCACAGAGGGCCGCCCTTCACGGGCTAAACCGCCGGGCGTTTCGGCAAAGGTCGAATTCAGGAACGAGCGTGATGGCGATGTGGCGAGGCGGAACGGATAATCGTCCGTCGGCTCCTCAATCACCGCCCAATGGTCTGGCAGCGCCGGCATAGCCTGCCACGGCCCCATCAAACCGTCATTCTTGTTCGGGACAGATGTCCAATCGGGCTTGAAGCGAAATTTCCGGTCGGGATAGGCAAAGCCGTTGCGATAGTGCGCCACATCGAATTCCGGCTGCACATCGCGCCATTTCACACGCTCGAGTGCATCGAGTGAATCCCAGCCAGAATTTTGCAAGGTCCAGTCGATGATGGCGCGCGGCGTCATCACAAAGCCATCATGGACAGCGCCGAGACGCTGCGCCAGCGCGGCGATGACGGCGTGATTGCTGCGGCATTCGCCCGGCGCATCGACGAGCTTCGGTCCCCACATGATGTGCTGATGGCCGCCGCCCTGATAAAGATCGTCATGCTCCATGAACATGGTCGCGGGGATCACAATATCAGCCATTGCCGCCGTGTCGGTCATGAATTGCTCATGCACACAGGTGAACAGATCCGCGCGCGCAAAGCCGCGCTTCACGAGGTTCTGTTCCGGCGCCACATTCACCGGATTGGTGTTCTGGATGAGCATGGCCGTCACCGGCGGCCCGTGCCGCAGCGCGGTTACATCGCCTGTGAGCACGCGCCCGATCTGCGACTGGTCGAGCTGACGCACAGAGGGGTCCGCCACGTCAAGGCCCTCGATAAGTGTTTTGTTCCAGTGATAGATCGCGCCATTGTTGTGAAATGCGCCGCCGCCTTCATACATCCACGCGCCGGTCACTGAGGCAATGCAGGCGGCGGCGTGCATATTCGCCGCACCATTGCGCTGGCGGCCAAAGCCATAACCAAGGCGGAAAAAAGTTTTCTTCGTTGTGCCAACGAGTTTGGCAAAGGACTCGATTTCCGCCACCGTCAATCCGGTGATGGCAGCTGCCCATTCCGGCGTGCGGCTTTGCAGATGCGCTTCCAGTTCCGCCGGTGCGTCCGTATATTGCGCCATGTAGGTGCGGTCAGCATGCCCATCGCGGAACAGCACATGCATCACCGCACAGGCAAGCGCGCCATCGGTGCCGGGACGCACGCACAACGCCATATCCGCCTGCTTCATGGTGCCGTTCTGATAAATATCGATGGCAACGATCTTCGCGCCGCGCTCCTTCCGGGCGCGCATGGCGTGGGTCATGACATTGACCTGCGTATTAACCGGATTGGTGCCCCAGATCACAACGCAATCCGCTTTCGCCATCTCGCGCGGATCGGGACCAGCCAGCTTGCCGGTACCGGCGATATAGCCAGTCCATGCCATGTTGGTGCAGATGGTTGAATATTGCCCGGAATATTTCTTGGCATGACGCAGGCGGTTGATGCCGTCGCGCATCACAAGGCCCATCGTGCCGGCATAATAATAGGGCCATACCGCTTCCGCGCCGATGGCGCGCTCGGCCTCAAGGAATTTTTCCGCCGTGCGATCCAGCGCCTCGTCCCATGAAATTTCGCGAAATTGCTTCGAACCTTTCGGGCCAGTGCGCAGCAGCGGCTTCGTCAAACGGTCCGGGTGATGAATGCGCTCGGCATAGCGCGCGACCTTGGCGCAGATTACGCCAGCGGTGTAGCTGTTGTCGTCGGCGCCGCGCACGCGGCCAATGGTCCGCCCGTCCAGCACCTCGACTTCCAGCGCACAGGCCGAAGGGCAATCATGCGGACAGGTGGAATAGCCAATGGTTTTGCGGACCGGGGCATTCATGGGGAGGCATCCTTCAAGCAGACCCTGCATGGGCCACCCACCTAGCTCAAGTCAATTCAACAGCCAGCGGCCACCCGGACGCTGCATGGCTGACCGGCGATGTTTTTTGCCCGCTCGCTCTTGTATCGCGCCTCCGGTCGCGAAACGATGCCC
>JBOFFO010000191.1:0-2399 GCA_051648665.1 Beijerinckiaceae bacterium
CCCGGCGCAAGCGGGACTTGGAGAGAGCCGGCGGCGCTCAGCCGGCCTGCCTTGCGGCCCAACGGGCGAAATGGGTGGCCAGTGCGTCCATGCGGCGCAAATCCACATCCGGCCCATACCAGGCGCCGCCTGATGATGAGGGCAGGGCGTTGTGCATGGGGAACCGGGTCACGACCCGGCCTGCTGCATCAGTGCGGATAATTTCGCCGGCCATGTAATCGTTCGCGCCACCGCCGCCGCCGAATACGCCGCCATCCTGTGACAGCCGGTCACCACCGGCGTAGGGCGACATCCACAGCGAATCGATCCGCACCGTGACGCTGCCGCCGCGCCCCGCCACATAGCCGGCCAGTTCGCGCTGCACCGCCTGTTCAATCACCGCCAGGGCCTGCCCGCCCATGCCCTGCCGGCGCAGGGCCGAGACATCGACGCGCACCCCGCGTGCGGCTTGTGCAGCCGCCATCGACGGGGCAGCGAGAGCGGCGATAGTCGCCATCATGATGGAACGCCGGTTCAGCATGGCATGGTCCTTCTTGACGCAGCAAATCAGCGGTCACCCCCATGTGGGGTGGCGCTTACTTCCAGGCAATCCCGGTAATCTCGTAGGATTTGCCGCCACCGGGCGTCTGCACCTCGACCGCATCGCCGACCTTCTTGCCGATCAGGGCGCGGCCGATGGGCGAGGTAATCGAGACGCGGCCGGATTTCACATCCGCCTCCGGCTCGCCGACGATCTGCCAGACCTTCTTGGCCTCGGTGTCTTCATCAATCAGCGTGACCGTCGCGCCAAACTTGATGCTGTTGCCGTTGAGCTTCGACACATCGATCACTTCGGCGCGGCCGATCAGCGATTCCAGTTCGAGAATCCGGCCTTCATTGAGTGACTGCGCCTCTTTCGCGGAATGATATTCAGCATTCTCTGACAAATCGCCAAGCGCGCGCGCTTCAGAAATCGCCTGAATGATGCGCGGCCGCTCCACCTGCTGGCGGTGCTTCAATTCAGTTTCCAGAGCGGCGAAACCGCTGGCGGTGATCGGAACCCGTTCCATCCCGTCCTCTTACCCGTCGTCGTGCAAAAAAAGAAAACCGCCTGCGCGATCCTTTCCGGATCGGCGCATGCGACCATGTACCCATACCTGAGAGGCGATCAGGGTGCCTCAGGCGGCGTAATCCTGCAAGGCCTGCACGGCCAACTCACCGCTGCCCCAGGCTTCAATGCCCTTGGCCGCAGCAATCGCGCCGGAGAGTGTGGTGTAGTAGGGCACCTTATGCAAGAGGGCCGCGCGGCGCAGCGGCTTGGAGTCCGACAGGGCGCCTGCCCCTTCCGTGGTGTTGAACACGAGCTGGATTTCGCCATTGCGAATCGCATCGACGATGTGCGGCCGTCCCTCCAGCACCTTGTTAATGCGCTGGCATGGCACGCCCTGCGCTTCGAGATAGCCCTGCGTGCCTGATGTCGCGACAATGCGGAAGCCGAGCGCGGCAAGCCGGCGGATCGTGTCGAGAATGCGCGGCTTGTCGGAATCGCGCACCGAGACGAACACCGCGCCATCGGTGGGAATCCGCGAGCCTGCGCCGAGCTGGCTCTTGGCGAAGGCTGCATCGAAATTGCGATCAAGGCCCATGACCTCGCCCGTCGAGCGCATTTCCGGGCCGAGCAGGACATCGACGCCGGGGAAGCGGGCGAAGGGGAATACTGCTTCCTTCACCCCGACATGGCCGAGCGTTTTCTTTTGCAGATTGAAGGATGCGAGTGCTTCGCCCGCCATCACCCGCGCCGCGATTTTCGCCACCGGCTCGCCGATGACCTTGGCGACGAAGGGCACGGTGCGCGAAGCGCGCGGATTAACCTCGAGCACATAAATCTCGCCATCCTTGATGGCGTATTGCACGTTCATCAGTCCGCCGACATCGAGCGCCAGCGCCATGCGCTTCGTCTGCTCCTCGATTTTTTCGATCATCGCAGGCGCAAGCGTGCAAGGCGGCAGTGCACAGGCGGAATCGCCGGAGTGAATGCCCGCTTCCTCGATATGCTCCATCACACCGGCGATGAACACGCTCTTGCCGTCGCACAGGCAATCGACATCGACCTCGATGGCGTCCGATAGATAACGGTCGAACAGCAGCGGATTTTTGCCGAGCACGGTGTTGATCTGGCCGGTCTTGTCGTTGGGATAGCGCGCCTTCACTTCCGACGGGATGAGCGACGGCAGGGTGCCGAGCAGATAATCCTCGAATTGCGCCTCGTCGCGGATAATCGCCATGGCGCGTCCGCCCAGCACATAGGACGGGCGCACGACGAAGGGCAGGCCGAGTTCGGCGGCGATGAGGCGGCTCTGCTCAACCGAATAGGCGATGCCGTTCTTCGGCTGCTTCAATTGCAGTTTGTCGAGCAGGCG
>JBOFFO010000192.1:0-10516 GCA_051648665.1 Beijerinckiaceae bacterium
CCGCCCGTCCGGGCGTGGTGATTGGCAAGAAGGGCGCGGACATCGAAAAGCTGCGCAAGCAGGTTGGTAAGATGACCGGCTCGGAAGTTGCACTCAATATTGTTGAAGTGCGCAAGCCGGAACTTGATGCGACTCTGGTGGCTGAATCGATTGCACAGCAGCTGGAACGCCGCGTGGCGTTCCGCCGCGCCATGAAGCGGGCCGTGCAATCAGCGATGCGTCTGGGCGCTGAAGGCATCCGCATCAACTGCTCGGGCCGTCTCGGCGGCGCGGAAATCGCGCGTCTGGAATGGTATCGCGAGGGCCGGGTGCCGTTGCACACGCTGCGCGGCGACGTGGATTACGGCACCGCCACCGCGTTCACCACTTATGGCACCTGCGGCGTGAAGGTCTGGATCTTCAAGGGCGAAATCCTTGAGCATGACCCGATGGCCCAGGACAAGAAACTGGCCGAGGACAACTCCCGGCCGAGCGGCGGGCGCCGGGATTCCGGTGACCGCGACCGCGACCGCGGCTAAGGAACAGCAGCATGTTGCAGCCAAAGAAAACCAAGTTCCGGCGCGCCTTCAAGGGCCGCATTAAAGGAACGACCAAGGCTGGTGCCAGCCTTAACTTCGGCCAGTTTGGCCTGAAGGCTATGGAACCGGAGCGCATCACGGCGCGGCAGATCGAGGCGGCCCGCCGCGCGATCACCCGCGAGATGAAGCGCGTTGGCCGTGTCTGGATCCGGATTTTCCCGGATCTGCCGGTGTCACAGAAGCCAACCGAAGTCCGCATGGGCTCTGGTAAGGGCGCGCCCGAGTATTGGGCGGCACGCGTTGCCCCGGGTCGCATCATGTTCGAGATCGACGGCGTGAGCGAAGAGACAGCGCGTGAAGCGCTGCGTCTTGGTGCAGCCAAGCTGCCGATCAAGACGCGCTTCATCCAGCGCATCGCGGAGTGAGGGGACAGCCATGAAAACCAACAAGCGTGTCTCCGATCTCAAGACGATGACCGACGACCAGCTGAACGACGAAGTGTTGAAGCTCAAGAAAGAGCAGTTCAACCTGCGTTTCCAGAAGGCCACCGGTCAGCTTGAGAAGACCAACCGTGTCCGTGAGGTCCGCAAGGACATCGCCCGGGTCAAGACCATTGCCAAACAGAAGGTCGCTGCTGCGGCCAAAAAAGCTTAAGGAGCGCATCGATGCCAAAGCGCATTCTCCAGGGCGTCGTTGTCTCTGACAAGCAGGACAAGACGGTGGTTGTGAAGGTCGAGCGCCGTTTCACCCACCCGCTCTTCAAGAAGACCGTCCGCAAGACGAAGAACTATCACGCCCACGATGAAGGCAATGCCTTCAAGGTTGGCGATCAGGTGTCCATCGAGGAATCCCGTCCGCTCTCGAAATTAAAGAGCTGGGTGGTGTTGCCGAAGGTGTAAGGCTTGGGGTATAGCCCCGCAGGCTTTGCGGAGTCGGGCGACCGGCTCCGTTGGTTCTTGGGAAGATCATCCTTCTTCTTGAACCCAAACAGAGAGGCAACCGCCTCCACAATGTCACTCCAGCCGTAGTCCGGTGATCCCGGAAACCGACTGAAAGGATTCATCATGATCCAGATGCAAACCAATCTGGATGTCGCCGACAATTCCGGCGCGCGTCGTGTGATGTGCGTGAAGGTACTCGGTGGCTCAAAGCGCAAATATGCGTCCGTCGGCGACATCATTGTCGTATCCATCAAGGAAGCCATTCCGCGCGGTCGCGTGAAGAAGGGCGATGTGATGAAGGCGGTCGTTGTGCGCACAGCCAAGGACATCCGCCGCGCCGATGGCTCGGTCATCCGCTTCGACCGCAACGCCGCTGTTCTGATCAACAATCAGAAAGAGCCGGTCGGCACCCGTATCTTCGGGCCGGTGCCGCGTGAATTGCGCGCCAAGAACCATATGAAAATCATTTCGCTCGCGCCGGAGGTGCTCTGATGGCTGCGAAAATCAAGAAGGGCGACAAGGTCGTCATTCTCACCGGCCGTGATCGCGGCAAGTCCGGTGAGGTCATTTCTGTGAACCCGGCGGAAGAGCGCGCGCTTGTGCGCGGCGTCAACATGGTGAAGCGTCACCAGCGCCAGTCGCAGACTCAGGAGGGTGGCATCATCTCGAAAGAGGCGCCGATCCACCTGTCGAACATCGCGATTGCCGACCCGAAGACGGGCAAGCCTTCGCGCGTTGGTTTCAAGACGCTGGATGACGGCCGCAAGGTCCGCGTCGCCCGCGCCTCGGGAGATCTGATCGATGGCTAAGGCTCCAGAAAAGAACGCCAAGGCTGCGCCAGCGAAAAGCGACGCGGCTGCGGACAGCAAGAAGGTCAAGGCCTCGAAGTCGGAAGTTGCTGGCGGCGTGGCCGGCAAGGCGGCTGCGAATGTCGCCGGCTATACTGCCCGGATGCGCAAGCATTACGATGAGGTGGTGCGGCCGGAAATGATCAAGCAGTTCGGTTACAAGAACGCCATGCAGGTTCCGACAGTCGAGAAGATTGTCCTGAACATGGGTGTTGGTGAATCGACCGCCGATTCCAAGAAGGCATCGGTTGCTGCTGGCGATCTGGCGTTGATTGCCGGTCAGAAGCCGGTCATCACCAAGGCCCGCAAGGCGATTGCGACCTTCAAGGTGCGCGAAGGCATGCCGATCGGCGCCAAGGTCACGCTGCGCAAGACCCGTATGTATGAATTCATGGACCGGCTCGTCACCGTCGCGCTGCCGCGCGTACGCGACTTCCGCGGCCTGAATCCGAAATCATTCGACGGGCGCGGTAACTATGCGCTCGGCATCAAGGAACATCTCGTGTTCCCTGAAATCAACTACGACAAGGCGGAAGCGTCTTGGGGTATGGACGTGGTCGTCTGCACCACGGCGAAAACCGACGAGGAAGCGCGCGCGCTTCTGAAACTCTTCAACTTCCCGTTCCGGCAGTGAGCTGACACGCTCAAACGCGGATCCCAGGAGATCGATATGGCAAAGAAAAGTTCGATCGAGAAAAACAAGAAGCGCATGAAGCTGAGCAAGCAATATGCTGCGAAGCGTGCACGCCTTCTTGCGGTCGCCAACGATGAATCGAAGCCGATGGAAGAGCGCTTCGGCGCCCGCATCAAGCTGGCTGAAGTACCGCGCAACGCCAATCCGACGCGTATTCGCATCCGTTGCGAAGTATCGGGCCGTCCGCGCGCGGTCTATCGCAAGCTGAAGCTCAGCCGTATTGCGCTGCGCGAACTCGGCAACCAGGGACTCGTCCCCGGTCTCGTGAAGTCAAGCTGGTAAGGAGGATCGCATGTCTGTGAACGATCCGCTCGGCGATATGCTGACCCGCATCCGCAACGGCCAGTTGCGGCGGATGAGCAAGGTTTCCACCCCTGGTTCGAAGCTGCGCGCCCGCGTGCTCGAAGTGCTTCAGTCGGAAGGCTACATTCGTGGCTATACGGCGGAAGACCTCGGCAACGGACGCCAGAATTTTGAAATCGAACTGAAGTATTTTGACGGGCAGCCGGTCATTCGCGCGATTTCGCGCGTTTCGAAGCCGGGCCGCCGCGTCTATGCCTCGATCGACACCATGCCGCGTGTCGCGAATGGCCTTGGCGTCACGATCCTTTCGACTTCGAAGGGCGTGATGGCGGACCATGAGGCTCGTGAAAAGAATGTCGGCGGCGAGGTGCTCTGCCAGATCTTCTGATCTTGCAGGCCATCCTTACGGAGATTCAAACATGTCACGCGTCGGCAAAAAAGCAGTGGCTGTCCCGGCAGGCGTAACCGCCCGCCTCGATGGCAAGACCGTCATCATGAAGGGCGCCAAGGGCGAACTGAAATTCACCGTTCCTGATCTGGTGGATGTCAGCGTTCAGGGTAACGAGGTTTCGGTCAAGAACCAGAATGACACCAAGGCTTCGCGCGCGCTGTGGGGCATGTCCCGCGCGCAAATTGCGAACCTCGCCAAGGGTGTTACAGCGGGCTTCGAGAAGAAGCTGGAAATCAATGGCGTCGGTTATCGTGCAGCCGTGCAGGGCAAGGTGCTCAAGCTGGCGCTCGGTTATTCGCATGATGTCGATTATGCGATTCCGGATGGCATCACGGTGGTAACGCCGAAGCCGACCGAAATCACGATCACCGGCATTGACAAGCAGCGTGTCGGCCAAGTGGCGGCAGAAATTCGCAGCTATCGTGGCCCCGAACCCTACAAGGGCAAGGGCGTCAAATATGCTGACGAGTTCATCTTCCGCAAAGCCGGCAAGAAGAAGTAAGGAGCGCGACAATGACGAAGAACGCGACTGTGACCGCGCGCCGTCAGGCCCGCGTCCGCAAACAGCTCAAGGCCTCGGATCACGGACGCCCGCGTCTGTCGATTTTCCGGTCCTCGAAGCAGATCTATGCGCAGGTGATCGACGATGCGAAGGGCGTGACTGTCGCTGCCGCGTCCTCGATGGAAAAGGACATGCGCGGCAAGCTCAAAACTGGCGCGAATGTCGATGCGGCTACCCAAGTCGGCAAGCTTGTTGCCGAGCGGGCGAAGAAAGCCGGCGTGTCGGCTGTGGTCTTCGACCGTGGGCAGTATCGTTATCATGGCCGCGTGAAAGCGCTGGCCGACGGGGCGCGCGAAGGCGGCCTCGACTTTTAATTGCAATCGGAAGCGAGCGGGGCGGTGAAGGCCGGCCCGCGTTAGTGACCAGAAGGACCTCTCAATGGCTAGAGAACCCCGCAGACAGGATCGCGAGGAGAAGGACAGCGAGTTCGTTGACAAGCTTGTCCATATCAATCGCGTTGCGAAAGTGGTGAAGGGCGGCAAACGCTTCGGCTTTGCGGCGCTCGTCGTCGTCGGCGACCAGAAGGGCCGTGTCGGCTTCGGCCACGGCAAGGCGCGTGAAGTGCCGGAAGCGATCCGCAAGGCGACGGAAGCCGCTAAGCGCGGTCTGATCCGTGTGCCGCTGCGCGAAGGCCGCACGCTGCATCATGATGTGGCTGGCCGTCATGGCGCGGGCCGCGTTGTGCTGCGTGCTGCTCCGGCGGGTACGGGCATCATTGCTGGTGGTCCGATGCGCGCTGTGTTCGAGTCAGTCGGCATCCATGATGTCGTGTCGAAGTCGACTGGTTCGTCGAACCCGTACAACCTGATCCGCGCCACCTTCGATGCGCTGAAGGCTGAGGATAGCCCGCGCGCTGTCGCAGCCCGCCGCGGTTTGAAGGTTTCGCAGCTTCAGTCTCGCCGCCGCGAAGGCGGCGACGATGCAGAAGCCGCGTAAGGGAGGTTTGAGCCATGGCCAAATCGCCTGCCAAAACAGTCACTGTCGAGCAGATTGGCTCGCCGCTGCGCCGTCCCGGCTATCAGCGCGCGACCCTGATCGGTCTCGGCCTCAATAAATTGCACCGCCGCTCGACGCTGCAGGACACGCCGGAAGTGCGTGGCATGATTGCGACCGTGCAGCACCTCGTGCGCGTCGTTGACGGGCAGTGAGGAGGGCATCATGAAACTCACAGAACTTCGTGACAATCCGGGCGCTGCCAAAAAGCGCGTCCGTGTCGGCCGTGGCATTGGCTCCGGCTCCGGCAAGACCGCTGGCCGCGGCGTCAAGGGTCAGAAGGCCCGCACCGGCGTTGCCATCAAGGGCTTCGAGGGTGGCCAGATGCCTCTGCATCGCCGCCTGCCGAAGCGTGGCTTCTGGAATCCCTTCTCCAAGGATCTGAATGAGGTCAATCTCGATCGCATCCAGGCTGCAGTTGATGCTGGCAAGCTCGACGCGGGCAAGCCGGTCACCAATGAAGTGCTCGTTGCTGCCGGTATCTGCAAGAAGTCGCGCGATGGCGTGAAAATTCTTGGCGCTGGCGAACTGAAGGCGAAGCTTGCTTTCGAAGTCTATGGTGCTTCCAAGAGCGCCAAGGACGCCATCGAAAAAGCGGGTGGTTCGCTCAAGGTTCTCGCGCCTGTTGCGGCGGAATAACAATCACCCCATATGGGGTTGAGGTTACTGGCCGGGCGGCGGATTGAACCGCTCGCCCGGCTTTTCTTTTCCGGTCCTGTGCCGGATTAGCTGGAAATTGACTTGCTGTCTGAGTCGCTTGGCGCAAGTTCTTGAAAGTTTGAATCGCGGTCCTCAGCCTCTGCGCGATGACCGTCGGGGAGCGAACGAATGGCATCGGCGGCCGAGCAGCTTGCTGCAAATCTGAATTTTGGCGCGATCGCGAAAGCGGAAGAGCTCAAGAAGCGCATTTGGTTTACGCTCGCCGCGCTCGTTGTCTATCGGCTTGGCACCTATATCCCGCTGCCCGGGATCAACCCGGAAGCGCTTACGGATATTTTCAAGCAGGCCCAGTCCGGCATTCTTGGGTTGTTCAACATGTTCTCAGGCGGCGCGGTTGGCCGTCTGGCAATCTTCGCCCTGAACATCATGCCGTATATCTCAGCTTCGATCATCATTCAGCTTCTGACAAGCGTCATGCCGAAGCTGGAGGCGCTGAAGAAGGAAGGCGAGGCGGGCCGGAAGATACTCAACCAGTACACCCGCTATCTGACGGTGACGCTGGCCGTATTCCAGGCCTATGGCATCGCCGTCGGCTTGCAGGGGTCGGGCAACATTGTTCAGGATCCGGGACCATTTTTCGTGGTCTCGACGGTGATCACGCTGGTCGGTGGCACGATGTTCCTGATGTGGCTGGGTGAGCAGATCACCAGCCGCGGCATTGGCAATGGATCCTCGCTCATCATCTTCGCCGGTATTGTTGCGGAGTTGCCTTCGGCGCTGGCCGGCACGCTGGAGCTTGGCCGGCAGGGCGCCCTGTCCACGGGTATCATTCTGGCCGTGCTGGTGATGTCGGTCATCGTGATTGCCTTCGTCGTCTTCATGGAGCGGGCGCAGCGCCGCTTGTTGATCAGCTATCCAAAGCGGCAGGTTGGCAACAAGGTGTATGACGGACAGACCTCATTCCTGCCGCTGAAGCTCAATACCGCCGGTGTCATCCCGCCGATCTTCGCTTCATCACTCCTGTTGTTGCCGACGACGATCGCGCAATTCTCCGCGCAGGGCGGCCCCGGCTGGCTGCAGACGCTGTCGGCCTATATCGGTCATGGCCGACCGGCCTACATGATCATGTATGTGGCGTTGATTGTGTTCTTTGCGTTCTTCTATACCGCCATCGTCTTCAACCCGACGGAGACGGCGGACAACCTCAAGAAGCATGGCGGCTTCATCCCCGGCATTCGTCCTGGCGAGCGCACGGCCGAGCATATCGACTATGTGCTGACCCGCGTGACCGCCATTGGTGCAGCCTACATCGCCATCATTTGTCTCATACCCGAATTGCTGATTTCGTGGTGGCAGCTGCCGTTCTATTTCGGGGGCACATCGCTGCTGATCGTGGTTTCGGTCACCATGGATACAGTCAGTCAGGTGCATGGGCATTTGCTCGCCCATCAATATGAGGGCCTCGTCAAGAAGGCCAAACTGAAGGGCGGCAAGCGCCGCTGACCGATCTGAGCCGGCGCTTCCGTGCCGGCGTTACGCTGGGCTTTCGGGAGGGGCTAGAGGATGCGTTTGATTCTGTTGGGACCGCCGGGGGCGGGCAAAGGCACACAGGCTGCACGCATCGTTGCCAAGTATGGCATTCCCCAGCTCTCGACCGGCGACATGCTGCGCGCAGCGGTCGCTGCTGGCACGCCCGTTGGCCTTAAGGCCAAGGCGGTTATGGAATCCGGCGGCCTCGTGTCCGACGAGATCGTTGTTGGCATCATTGCCGACCGCATCAAGGAAGCGGATGCGCAAAAGGGTTTTATTCTCGATGGTTTTCCGCGCACGGTGGCGCAGGCGGAAGCCCTGTCGCAGATGCTCGACGCCGCCGGCCTCAAACTCAATGCCGTGATCGAACTCGACGTGGACCAGAGCAAACTCGTGGATCGCATTGTCAACCGCGCGGCTGAGGCCAAGGCGGCAGGCCAGCCGATCCGCAAGGATGATGACCCGGAGGTCTTCAAGACGCGATTGGCGGCCTATAATCGCGATACTGCTGTGGTCAGCCCGTTTTACGCCAACAAGGGCATGCTTACCAAACTTGATGGCAACCAGCCGATTGATGCGGTGACGGCTTCAATTATGAAGGTGTTGGGGTAGCTCCGCCACAGGGCCTGCTTAAACGCGGTGCTCTTGCTGGATTTTTCCAAAGAAAGCTACTCATGCCCTTGACGCGCTGCGACCAGCGCTTTAACGACCCGCATTCGCCTCATGGGAATCGCTTGCCAACCTCTTGATCGGGGTTGGCTTGTTTCGCCCTGAAGCGGCTCATCGGGCGCAAGGGCCGGCCTCCACCGGACGCGCCTTCGCATCATTGCCGGGCGGCATGGCTGCACTGGCCGACATGGAGAAGAGACGTGGCCCGTATCGCAGGCGTCAATATCCCGACCCAGAAGCGCGTCGTCATCGCCCTTCAGTATATTCATGGCATCGGCGCCAAGTTTGCCGGTGAAATCGTTGAGAAGGTTGGCATTCCGGCTGAGCGCCGCGTCAACCAGCTGTCTGACGCCGAAGTGCTCCAGATCCGTGAGGTCATCGACCGCGATTATCTCGTGGAAGGCGATCTGCGCCGTGAAGTCTCCATGAACGTCAAGCGGCTCATGGATCTCGGTTGCTATCGTGGCTTGCGTCACCGCAAGGGCCTGCCGGTCCGCGGTCAGCGCACGCACACCAATGCGCGTACGCGCAAGGGCAAGCCGAAGGCGATTGCCGGCAAGAAGAAGTAATCATCTGGCCCGGACGGCGTCCGGGCCTTCTGTCCGCTCTCACGAGCACCCATCCCGAGCGCCTGGTGATACGGGCGCGTCTGAAGGATCTGATCCATGGCAAAAGAAGCCACCCGCGTCCGCCGCCGCGAACGCAAAAATATCGTGTCGGGCGTCGCCCATGTGAACGCCTCGTTCAATAACACGATGATCACCATTACCGATGCGCAGGGCAACACCATTGCCTGGTCGTCTGCCGGAACGATGGGCTTCAAGGGCTCTCGTAAATCGACTCCGTATGCGGCTCAGGTTGCTGCGGAAGACGCCGCCAAGAAGGCTGCCGAGCATGGCATGCGCACAGTGGAAGTGGAAGTTACCGGTCCCGGTTCGGGCCGTGAATCAGCGCTGCGCGCCTTGCAAGCTGCTGGCTTTACGGTGACCTCGATCCGTGACGTGACGCCGATCCCGCACAACGGCTGCCGCCCGCGCAAGCGCCGCCGCGTCTGACTTCTTTGCGCCGGGTTTTGCCGGCGCATGTTCGTTTGCCTTTATCGCATTGACCTCCCGGCCAAGGACGTAGACCGTGAATGTAGTCAACAAGAACTGGCTTGATCTGATCAAGCCGAACAAGCTCCAGGTAACGCCGGGCGATGACCCGAAGCGCGTTGCCACCATGGTGGCCGAACCGCTGGAGCGCGGTTTTGGTCTGACGCTCGGCAATGCACTCCGCCGCGTGCTGCTGTCGTCCCTTCAGGGCGCAGCCGTGACCGCCATCCATATCGACGGTGTGTTGCATGAGTTTTCATCGATCCCTGGTGTGCGCGAGGACGTGACCGACCTCGTGCTCAACGTGAAAGCCATCGCCATCAAGATGCAGGGCGAAGGCCAGAAGCGGATGATCCTGAAGAAGCAGGGGCCGGGTCAGGTGAAGGCCGGCGACATCCAGACTGTCGGCGATGTGCAGATCCTCAATCCCGACCTCGTGCTTTGCACGCTCGATGATGGCGCTGAAATCCGCATCGAGTTCACTGTGACTGCTGGCAAGGGCTATGTGCCGGCCGACCGAAACCGGGCGGAAGATGCGCCGATTGGCCTGATCCCGGTCGACTCGCTGTTCTCGCCGGTGAAGAAGGTTTCCTACCGCGTCGAGAATACGCGCTCCGGTCAGGTGCTCGATTACGACAAGCTGACGCTGACGGTGGAAACCAATGGCGCGGTGACGCCGGATGATGCGCTGGCTTATGCGGCGCGCATCCTGCAGGACCAGCTCGCGATCTTCGTCAACTTCGACGAACCGCGGAAAGAAGAGGTAGTGTCGTCGGCGCCAGAGCTGCCGTTCAACCCGGCATTGCTCAAGAAGGTGGACGAACTCGAACTTTCGGTGCGTTCTGCGAACTGCCTGAAGAACGACAACATTGTCTATATCGGCGACCTGATCCAGAAATCGGAAACGGAAATGCTCCGCACCCCGAACTTTGGCCGCAAGTCGCTGAACGAAATCAAGGAAGTGCTGGCGACCATGGGTTTGCATCTGGGTATGGACGTGCCCGGCTGGCCGCCGGAAGATATCGAGATGCTCGCCAAGCGTTTCGAGGAACATTATTGAGGCAGTTGGGAGTAGGTAGTCGCTTTTCGATTGCCTACTGCCGACTGCCATAACAAACAGCCGATCCCTTGGCACGGCGGCTGTAACCAACTGGAGAGCCAATCATGCGTCACGGATTTGCCCATCGCCGCTTCAACCGCACGGCGGAACATCGTCAAGCCATGTTTGCGAACATGGCGCAGGCCTTGATCAA
>JBOFFO010000193.1:0-5849 GCA_051648665.1 Beijerinckiaceae bacterium
ATGCCTGCAAAGGGCATCCTTACCGGTGTCATCCTGTTCGGCTTGCCATTGTTGCTCGCCCGCCAAGGATTTGTGCGGGAAGACATCGGCCAGATCACCATGATTTATGCTGGCGCCGTGATCATCGCCTCCCATTATGCGTCTGCCCGCGCCGACAAGCGCAAGAACACTGAAACCATCGTGTTTCAGGGCGTATGCATGACGGCGCTCGGCCTGATCATCATGGCGATGGCAGGTTTTGTGAACTGGGCCGCGCACGGCGTTACCGGCGTCATACTGATTGTCGCCGGCGCAATCGTCGTTGGATTTGCGCATGGCTTTATCAACGCGCCGATTGTCACGCATGTGACTCATACGCATGCGGCTGATGATGTGGGCATGATTGGCGCTGCAGCGGCTTATCGCCTGATGGAACGTGTCGGGCACGTCCTCGGCCCACTCGCGATGGGTCAAATCTTCCTCTATTTTGGCCAGTCATGGCAGGTGCTTGGCGGTCTGGCCATCCTGATATTCCTGTTCGGCGCCCTGTTCTTGTCGCCTGGCGACCATGCGACCCGCACCGAAGAAAACCAGCATGCGTGAGTGTTGAGATGACGCTGTCCCGCCGAAATATCGTAGCGCTTCCCGCTGTTGCAGCAATCAGCGCCGCTGTAACTGATGCTGCTCTGGCAAATACGCAGGCATTGGCGCCCAATGCCACGCCGAAATATGCTGACTGGTTCAAGTTCTCTGACAGGGTTCTTGAAAAGTGGCTGGTGCTGGAAACGCCTTCCAACCCTAATATTGTGACGCTGCGCCCGAAGCGGCTGCCACAAGGGCAGGGGAGGCGCGTGCTTATGATTTATCCGCGCCCGTCTTCGGCCTATGACATTGCTGTTACAAAGATCATGAATGTGTTTGAGGACAAGCTCCTCGATGTCGAAATTACGGTTGAAAATTACCGGCTAAATCCGGCGGTCGGCAAATCGATTCTTGACCGCGCACAACAGGACAATGTTTCGCTTATTATGGCGATGGGTTCGGAAACCACGGCGTGGCTGTGGGAAGTCTATAATGGCGGACGCATCCCCGTTGTGACTGTATGTTCAAAGGACCCGGTGGTGCTGGGCCAGATTGCCAGTTATCGCACAGGCTCGGGCAATAATTTTGCTTACACATCGCTTAATATGCCAATCAACGTGCAGATGGCATATGTGCATGAGCTCAAGCCGCGCCTGCGCAATATTGCCGTGCTGGTGGATTCGCGCAATGTCAGCGCCATCGAGACACAAGCCAAGCCTGTGGCTGATTATGCCAAGACGCGCGGCATCCGTGTTTTGGAATTGGCGGTGCAAGATCCAAACAATGCGCGGGCTGAACTCGAGCGGATGGTGCGCGATGCGGCGAACCAGATGTCGAAGAACGATCCTGATCTCAGCAACAGCATTTTCTGGGTTACGGGCAGCACCTCTGTTTTCAGAGAAATCGCTACCGTCAATGCCAATGCAGGCCGCGCTGCGGTCCTGAGCGTTGTTCCAGAAATTGTACGCGGCGGTGATGACAGCGCTGTGCTTTCCATCGGCATCTCGTTTGAATCCAATGCCCACCTTGCCGCCGTCTACGCTTACGACATCATTCGCGGACGCGTTCAGGCCAAAGAACTGAAAGTGGGCGTTGTGTCGCCGCCCGACATCGCGATCAGCTTTCGGAAGTTGCGCGATATCGGCATGACCGTTCCATTGTCATTCTTTGAGGCGGCATCAACGGTTTATGATTATGATGGCCGGCCTGTTCGCCTTGATGGTGTAACGGTTGCCTCAAACTCCAGTCAACAAACACAGAATTGATCAGTCCGCTCTGATCTGCATCGCCGGATAAATTATGATCTCTCCTGTGCAGCAAAAATTTATCCGACCGGAACGGGTTGGCGCCGATGAAGGCGGCAGCTCGCAGACGGGTAGCGATGTTTTTGCACAGGCGCTGGCGGCCGCGCTGGCCAATGCTGATGATGCTACGCTGGCGCAGCAGATCGAACGACTGGTCGATCAGTCGAAACTTGAAGGCAGCGCCAGCCTTGTTCTGTTATCGAGCGAGCAAGATAGTGTTGTTTTCTCACCGCCCGGGCAAAGGCGGCAGGAGCATTTTTCTACGGCGGACCTGATTGAGATTGCCGCGGCGCCCGGAGCGACGCAACATCGATTTGAAGCGGCCAATCAACGGGTTCCTGTCAGTGTTGCGATGCGTGCGCTCACGCTCGGTTTCAGAGCTTGTATCGCAGCCGGGTTGTCCACAGCATCGGGTCGGCGTTGCGGCGCGGTCATCGTTTTTTTGCGCCATCCGTTGGCCGACGCTGACACGCGCATATTTGCAGTTGAGCAGGCATCGCACTTTGCCAACATGTTGCTTGTTACGCGCGAGAATGTGCAGCGTGCGCACAAGGCCGATACGCAACTTGCCGGGCTTGCAGCGACTGTGCCCGGTGTGCTGTATCAGCGGGTGGTGCGCCCAAACGGCGAAATCCATTACACTTATATCAGCGAAAATGCGTACGATCTGTTTGGTGTGCCGGCCGACCGGATTTTGACTGATCCTGAAGCGCTGTTTAAAAGTTACAGCGAGGAGTATCGCAAGACATTTCGGCAAAAACTGCTGCAGGCATCACGTGATCTTTCGTTGTGGGATGTCGAAGCCACCATTGTCCGGCCTGACGGTAAAATCCGCTACACGCATGCGCTGGCCAGGCCCACGCGTGAGCCGGACGGATCTGTGGTCTGGACCGGCGTCATTCTTGATGCAACCCGCATCAAGGAGGCTGAGCTTGCTGCATCTGCTGCAGAAACGCGCACGCGCGAAGCCATCGTCGAAAGCCTGTCGCAAGGCTTGCTGATGTTCAACCGTGATGATGTGCTGACGGTCAAAAACAGTCATTTCGACGCACTTTATCCCGCGCTTGCATCCATTGCCATTCCGGGTGTGCGGTATGTCGATCTGCTGCATGCCGAACTTGATCCGACGATCAATCCGCATATGCCTGCGGCTGGGGCTTCAGAGGAATTGACGGATCGGCTGACCCGACATGGCAGCGGCCATCTTGTTTATGAGCGTGCGATGGAGAATGACCGCTTCATTCTCGTCAATGAATATCGTACGCCTGCGCTTGAAACTGTGGTGCTCTATACAGACATCAGCGAACTGAAGCAGCGTGAGCGGCGGATCGAGCATCTGGCGCATCATGATGTGCTCACAGGGTTGGCCAATCGCGTGCTTTTCCAGAGCAATCTTGAGCATGCGATTTTTGATGCAGCCCAACGGGGTGTCAAACTGGCGGTGCTGTGCCTTGATCTTGACCGCTTCAAATCGGTCAATGACACGCTCGGCCATCATGTTGGCGATATGCTCTTGAAGCAGGTCGCGCAGCGCATCAAGGATTCATTGCGCGAGGATGATCTGGCTTGCCGTCTCGGCGGTGATGAATTTGCGATCATCATGCGCAATATCAATGACCCGCTGGAGGTCACGACCTTGGCGTGGCGGCTGCTGAATGCAATGTCTCAGCCATTTTCGGTGGACGACCATACCATCGTCTCAGGCACGAGCATCGGCATTGCCGTCGGTTTGAATGATGGCGATGATCCGGTGAGCCTGCTGAAGAGCGCTGATTTGGCCTTGTATCGCGCCAAGTCCGATGGCCGTGGCACTTTCCGGTTTTTTGAAAGCGAAATGGATCAGAAGGCACAGGCGCGCCGGTTGCTTGAGATTGCGTTGCGCGCCGCGATCGTGCGCCAAGAAATCGAAGTCCATTATCAACCGCTCGTCGATGTGCATACGGCCCAGCTCATTGGCGTTGAAGCATTGGTGCGCTGGCATCGTCCCGGCATGGGCTTTTTTCCGCCGATGGAATTCATTCCGCTTGCAGAAGAAACCGGATTGATCACGCCGATCGGCATTTTTGTGCTGCGCAAGGCGTGCGAAGATGCGGCGCGATGGCCAAAAGACATCCGGGTCGCTGTCAATATCTCGCCTGCCCAGCTTCGCCACGCGGATTTTGCGGATGTCGTCAAGCGCATTCTGGCTGAGACAGGGCTGGATCCGAGCCGGCTTGAGCTTGAAATCACGGAATCGATGCTGCTGCGTAATTCAGAGCAGAATCTTGCTATTCTGCGCGATCTGAAGGCCGTCGGCGTGCGCATTTCCATGGATGATTTCGGCACAGGTTATTCGTCGCTGGGTAATTTGCGCTCCTTCCCGTTTGACAAAATCAAGATCGACAAGTCGTTCATCAATGATCTGAACAAGAGCGTCGATGCGGCGGCCATCATCCGTGCTGTGCTGTCGCTTGGCCGCAGCCTTGGCATGACGACAACTGCTGAGGGCGTCGAAACCCGTGACCAGCTCGCTTATCTGCGCGCTGAAGGCTGCACGGAGGTGCAGGGGCATTATTATGCCGAGGCTGTCCATGCGCGGGACATATCCGCGATGATCGAAAATTCACAGGGCCGGGTCATGATCCCGGCAAGCCAGACCCGCTGATGGCGCATTCCCCGCAAGGGGCTGTTCATAGCCGCTTCATTTTGGCGTCCCTAGCTATGCGATAGGCTGGCAAGGGCGTGGCGATGGCGCCACCGGCCAGATGGGGGCATTTTCCATGAAGAAATATCTGGCGGAGTTCATAGGCACCGCAGCGCTCGTGTTCCTGGGATGTGGCGCAGTGACGCTCGGCGGGCAGGGTGCAGCGCTCGGGAGCGGTGGCCTTGGCATTCTGGCGACCTTGCCGATCGCGCTCGCGTTCGGCCTCGCCGTAACGGCCATGGCCTATGGCATCGGTCCGGTGTCGGGCTGCCACATCAATCCTGCGGTTACGGCCGGCGTGTGGGCCTCGGGCCGCATGCCGGCCAACGAGGCGGTTTCCTATGTGGTGGCGCAATGCCTTGGCGCGATCTTCGGCGCTGCGGTGCTCTATGCCATTCTTTCCGGCAAAACAGGCGGCTGGAACCTGGCAACCGGCGGGTTGGGGCAGAATGGCTATACGGCCTATTCCACTGGCTCTGCGGCCCTGGCGGAGTTTGTCGGGACGTTCCTGTTTCTTGTGACAATTCTCGGCGCAACCTCGAAGGCTGGGAGCGGCCCGGCGGCGGGCCTCGCTATCGGCCTGACGCTGGCGGCGATCCACATTGTGTTGATTCCGGTCACAGGCACATCGGTGAATCCGGCCCGGTCCCTGGGGCCGGCCCTGTTCGTTGGCGGTTCGGCGCTGGCGCAGCTCTGGCTTTTCCTCGTCATGCCGGTGCTTGGCGGCCTGGCCGCAGGGTTCCTGTTCCGGAACAAGGCGCTGGAAGCCTGAGCACAGGCGTATTGCGCGAAGAGGCCCGCCGCGAGGCGGGCTTTTTCTTGCGAAACAGCCGGCGGCAAGCCTATCGGCGGGTTGCCGGGCCGCCAATCGCGTGGCTATAAGCCGCCACCTTCTTTAACCCCATCAGACGGACTCAACCGCATGGCCACCGAACGCACCTTTTCCATCCTCAAGCCCGATGCGACCAAGCGCAACATCACTGGCGCGGTGAATGCGATGATCGAGAAGACGGGGCTGCGGATTGTGGCGCAGAAGCGCATTCACATGACCCGCCAGCAGGCCGAGACCTTCTATGCGGTGCATAGCGCCCGTCCGTTTTTCGGTGAACTCGTCGAGTTCATGACCTCGGCACCGGTGGTGGTGCAGGTGCTGGAAGGCGACAATGCCATTGCCCGCTACCGGGAAGTGATGGGCGCCACCAACCCGGCCAATGCGGCGGATGGAACCATCCGCAAGGCGCATGCGCTCTCGACGGGCGAAAACACTGTGCATGGTTCGGATTCAGCCGAAAATGCCGCCA
>JBOFFO010000194.1:0-1773 GCA_051648665.1 Beijerinckiaceae bacterium
GGGATCATGCGCGGATCGAACGGGCGCGCCTCATCATCCATCGCGGCCTGACGCACGGCGCTGACCTTGACGGAGACGACTGCCGGGCTGACGCGCTCGACAACATCGGCAAAAGACACCGGCGCCAGTGCGGCCGGACGTGGCACGCCCTGCGTCACGGGCGTCGAAACATTTTCAGAAAAAGCCGGCACCAGCGCGAGACCAGACGCAAGGCCAATGATGGCGGCAGCGGCGGTGCCGAGCAAACGGCTGCGGCGGGTGGGCGGCAGGTGGAACGGGTTGGAAGACTGGGACATGGATGCGTTCGCTCCTCACGGATCAATCCGAGTGTTGCGAGGAGATATGGAACGCAGCGGCTCACCGGCAATTTTCCGCCGGGTGAAGCTTTTGTAATCCTGATGGCAAATCTGTGTCAGATCACGCCGTGATGGATTTCTGAAGATTGGAGTCTGACGCGTTTCCAGTAAAACAAGTCATGCTCTAGGGGCCGCGCAGGCGCGCTTCCAGCGCTTGTTTTTCCGCGTCCGTCAACGCACCGTTCGGCGGCGCGGCTGGCAACTGCCGGCGGGCGCGGGCGAGCGCAGCAATGCCAATCAGCAACAGCACCGCCGGGGCGGCCCAGAGCAGTATGGTGCCTACGGTCAGCGGCGGCTTCAACAAAACGAAATCGCCATAGCGCTGGACGAGAAAAGCCTTCACCTGCGCATTGCTGTCACCCGCCATGATCCTTTCGCGCACCAGCACGCGCAAATCCTTGGCCAATGGCGCATCGGAATCGTCAATGCTCTGGTTCTGGCAAACCAGACAGCGCAATTCCGCCGACAATTCCCGGGCGCGCGTTTCCAGCGCCGGATCTTTCAGCATTTCATCGGGCTGCACAGCGAAAGCTGGCGCTGCCATGAAAAGCCAAAGACAAAGAACGAGCGCGCGCATGGTCATTCCGCCGGCGTTGCGGCGGGAATGGCCGCGCGCCGCGCTTTTTCCGGCACGCCGATGCGACGCCTGCGGTCGGAGAGCGACAGGACGCCGCCGAAGGACATGATCACCGCACCAATCCAGATCAGGAGCACCAAAGGTTTGGAATAGCCGCGCACGGTGACATTGCCGTTGGGTTCAATCTCACCAATGGAAATATAAATTTGGCTGAAGCCGCGCGTCCACAATCCGGCTTCGGTCGTTGGCATATTGCGCGTGGTGTAAATGCGCTTCTGACTGTCAGTCTCGCCGACCGGCTGGCCATTTTTCAGGATGGTGAAATGCGCCACATCCGCGCGCCATGTCGCCGCCGTCTGCGTGCGCAGCCCGTCGAGGCGCATTTCGTAAGCGCCGACGCGCGCGGTATCGCCGCGCTTCATTTCAACGATGGTCTCGCTGTGCCACGCTGTTGCGGCAAGGCCCAGCACGGTGACGCCGACGCCGGCATGGGCGAGCGCCATGCCATAGGCAGCCCGCGGCAATCCCTTCGCGCGCGCCCATGTGCTTGAGAGCGGCTGACCGCGTTTCCACACACGCTGCAGCATTTCTTCAAAACTGCCGATAATCAGCCAGACGCCGGCACCAACAGCGAGCGGTGCGAACCATGGCGCGCGCGCGGTGAACGCCAAAACGGCGATGGCGACAAGGAAAGCCAGCGCCGCTGCGAGCCACAAGCGTTGCAGCGCCGCCGCCAGATCGCCGCGCTTCCACGCCAGCATCTGGCCAAGGGGAATGGCGACGACGAGCGGCGCGAGCAGCGGCATGACGGCGAGATTATAAAATGGCGCGCCGACCGAA
>JBOFFO010000195.1:0-7061 GCA_051648665.1 Beijerinckiaceae bacterium
GGTGCAGCGAGCGCTGGCAGCCTGTTGCTTGGAGCACGGCCATGCTTGACGCTGCGCCGTCCATTGCGATTCAACTCAATGGCGAATCTTTCGCCTTTCGCGGTGATTCCGCCACGCGCCTTTCGAACGCAATTCGCGAGCACGCCGGGTTGACCGGCACGAAATCCGGCTGCGATGCCGGCGATTGCGGCGCTTGCACGGTTCTGGTGGATGGCGCGCCGGTGTGTGCCTGTCTGATGCCAGTGGCGCAGGCCGAGGGCGCCGCGATCATAACCATCGAAGGCATCCAAGGTTTGGATCCGGAAGCGAAGCGGTTGCAGCGCGCCTTTCATCGCCATGGCGCAGCGCAATGCGGCATCTGCACACCGGGCATGTTGATGGCCGCGATCGCGTTGTTGCGCGCGCACGCCGCGCCGACGGAAAGTCAGGTGCAGGATGCGATTGGCGGCGTGCTCTGCCGCTGCACAGGCTATCGCAAGATCATCGCGGCGATCATGGATACGGCCCGCGACACCGCCGCACTGGAGGCCCCTCCCGAAGCCCCCGCTGTTGGCCAGCGCGTCGCCCGCCTCGATGGGGTCCGCAAGATCGACGGCAGCGAGAAGTTTGGCGCAGACGAGCGACCGCAGGATGCGCTGCTGCTGCGCGCCATCCGCGCACCGTTCCACCGCGCGCGCTTCCGCTTCGGCGACCTCGAAGAATATCAGCAATCGCATCCCGGCCTTGCCAGGATATTCACGGCCGCCGATGTGCCGGGCGAGAATTGCTTCGGTGTTATTCCCCCGCTGGCCGACCAGCCGGTATTTGCTGTAGCGGAAACCCGCTTTCGCGGCGAAGCCGTCGCCGCGATTGTTGGCGATCCAGCAGCCGTGGCCGCCCTTGATCTCACGCAGTTTCCGGTGACGTGGGAGGAATTGCCGGCAGTGCTTGATGTTGATGCCGCATTGGCCACGGATGCGCCCCGTCTGCATGCAAACCGGCCCGGCAATATCCTGGTGCGGGGCCGCGTTGTTTGTGGTGATGCCGATACTGCAATGGCGTGCGCCGCCGTCACGGCGTCAGGGCAATTCGAAACCGGCTTTGTCGAGCATGCCTATATCGAGCCGGAGGCAGGATATGCGCGCCGCGTCGGTGACCGCATTGAAATTTCTGCCTGCACGCAGTCACCCTTTATGGACCGCGACGATGTTGCGAAAATTCTTGGGCTTGCGCCGGAGGCGGTGCGCATCATGCCTACCGCAGTCGGTGGCGGCTTTGGTTCGAAGCTCGATCTCTCGGTTCAACCCTTCATTGCCATAGCGGCGTGGCACCTCAACCGCCCAGTGCAGATGATCTATTCGCGGCCGGAATCGATGGCGACAACCACCAAGCGCCATCCCGCCCGCATCAATGCAACCATCGGTGCGGATCAAGAGGGCCGCGTCGTCGCGATGACATTTTCCGCCGATTTCAACACCGGCGCCTATGCAAGTTGGGGTCCGACGGTGGCAAACCGCGTGCCGATCCACGCCTCAGGCCCCTATGCCATTGCCAATTACCGCGCCGAAACGCGTGCGGTGCATACGCATTGCGTGCCGGCCGGCGCGTTTCGCGGTTTCGGCGTACCGCAAGCCAGCATCGCGCAGGAACAATTATTCGATGAACTGGCCGGGAAGTTGGGCATGGACCGGCTTGAATTTCGCATCCGCAACGCCCTGTCCGCCGAAACGCCGACCGTCACCGGGCAAGTGCTTGGCGCAGGCGTTGGCATCAAGGCGGCGCTGGAATCCTTGCGCCCGCATTGGCAGAAAGCGCTGACTGACGCCGCTGAATTTAATCGCAGCCACGCAGGGTCAATGCGCCGCGGTGTCGGTGTAGCGGGCATGTGGTATGGCTGCGGCAACACCTCTATGAGCAACCCATCGACCATGCGTGCCGGTGTCCGTGCCAATGGCGAAATCATCCTGCATCAGGGTGCGGTCGATATCGGGCAAGGATCCAACACGGCCATTCCGCAAATTTTCGCCGATGCACTGGGCGTGCCCTTGCGCGCGATCACGCTGGACAATGCCGATACGGACCGCACGCCAGATTGCGGCAAGACCTCCGCTTCACGGCAGACCTTCGTTACGGGACGCGCGGCGGAAATGGCGGGCCGTAACCTGCGCGCGCAAATTCTGCGCCTTGCCAATGCCGGCGATGGTGCGCGGATCACGCCAGCGGCAGGCCGCATGACTGTCGCCGAGTCCGGCCGCGAACAGGTGGTGGCGCTTGATGCGCTGCCGCGAAACGTGTTCGGCTATGCCCTCATGGCCGAGGAAACATTCGATCCACCCACCACGCCGCTTGATGAAAACGGGCAGGGTAGCCCCTACGCGGTTTATGGTTTCGGCGCGCATCTGGCGGAAGTGGAAGTGGATATTGAATTGGGCACAACACGGGTTTTGAAGATTGTCGCTGCCCATGATGTCGGGCGGGCGATCAACCCCACCCTGATCGAGGGACAGATCGAAGGCGGCATTGCGCAAGGTCTCGGCCTTGCCTTGATGGAGGAATTTGTGCCGGGCCGGGGCGAGAATTTGCACGATTATCTCATCCCGACCGTGGGCGACATGCCGCCGGTCGAGTCGATCCTGATTGAAGATGCGTCGCCGCTCGGCCCCTTCGGCGCAAAGGGCATCGGAGAACAGGCATTGATTCCGACGGCGCCGGCCATTCTCAACGCCATTCATCATGCCACAGGTGTGCGCATGCGCCGTATTCCGGCCACGCCGTCGCGCCTGCGCGCCGCCATTCTGCAAAGCGAAATAAACTGAGATGTCCCGCGAAGAAAAAATCCGCTGCGATGCTTGTCCGGTGATGTGCTACATCGCGCCCGGCGCGTCCGGTGCGTGCGACCGCTACGCCAATCAGGATGGCGTGCTGGTGCGCGTCGATCCGCATATTCTGCTGCAACGGACGATTGATGAGCACGGGTCCGTGGTGCCATTTCAGGATGCGGCGGAATGGGATGGGAAAATCGTCCAGCGTCCGGAGTCATTTGTCACAGCGATTGGCGCCGGCACCACCTATCCCGATTACAAGCCTGCGCCTTTTATTGTGTCGTCGCAAGTTGATGGCATCGACATGATCACGGTCGTGACCGAGGGCATTTTCAGCTATTGCGGCGCAAAGGTGAAAATTGACACAGACCGGCATCTGGGGCCTGAGCGCGCGCTGGTACGCGTGGCGGGCGAACCCATCGGCCATGTGACAACGGCGGAATATGGCTCGCAGATGCTGTCGCTCGGCGGTGTGCATCACCTCACCGGCGGCGGCAAGAAAGAGGGCCGTGTGACCTGCGACGCGCTGATGGCGCTGTGCAATGGCGAAGCGGTGGAAATGGCTGTTGATGAAGGCAGCACTGTCATCGTGCAGGCGGGCTGCGCCCCGGTTGTGAATGGCGTGCGCGAGGAGCGCATGCGCGTTGGCTGCGGTTCCGCCACCATCGGCATGTTTGCGCGGCAATGGCTTGGCAAGGCCGATGAGGTTGTTGTTGTCGATGATCACATCACCGGCGTGTTGTCGGAGCATCAGGCCGGCAAATTGCTCGGCATTCCTGAAACCGGCATCCGCATTCGCGGCCGGCGCTCGACGCCAGGCCGTTATTTTCAGGTGGCCGATCCCGGCACGGGATGGGGCGGAACTTCCATCGAGGATCCGCTCGCGATATTAAATCCGTTCGACGCCAAGAAATCCCGGCCGGGCCTGACCATGCTGATGGTCAGCACCACGGGCGAGCATTTTTCCTATTATGTTCTCGATGATGATCTGAAGCCTGTGCCGCAACCGATGCCGGCAGCACTGGAGCAATCGGTGCAGCGCATTCAGGAAAATTGCGAGCCGGCGCTCTGCACGGTTTTATTCATGGGCGGCGCTGGCGGGTCGCTGCGCGCCGGTGTGACAGAAAATCCGGTGCGGTTGACGAAATCAGTCAAGGATGCGTTGACCCGCGTAACCTGCGGCGGCGCACCGGTTTATGTCTGGCCGGGCGGGGGCATCACCTTCATGGTGGATGTCACGCGCTTGCCGAAAAACGCCTTCGGCTATGTGCCGACGCCCGCACTGGTCGCGCCGATTGAGTTCACCATGCCGCGTGAGGATTACGCTGCACTTGGCGGCTACATGAGCGCCGTGCGCAGCATCAGTGATATTCATGGCGCGGAAGGCTACTCCACCACGCGGCGGGAAATTACGCATAAACCGGATAATCCATGGCCGCTGGCGCGTCGCGTGCTGGAATGAAAACCCGCGCGCAAATCGCCTTTTTGCCGGATGGCCGGCTGCATCTGCAGGACGGTCCCATCGATCTTCTGATCCGTGCAGAGGGCAAGCCTGCTGCGCAGCACCAAGCCTATGACGCGGCCATCACGCGGTTTCACGGATTGCTCGACGAACTCTGCCGGGAATTGCCGCTGATCCGGTCGCAGGCGCGGCCATCGGACAATCATCTCGAAAGTCACGTCGCCCGCGCCATGAATCGCGCCTGCGCACCGTTTCTATGCTACGGATTTATTACGCCGATGGCGGCGGTGGCCGGTGCAGTCGCGGATGAGATCATGCGGGTCATGATCCAAGCCGCACCGCTGACGCGCGCCTTCGTCAATAATGGCGGAGATATTGCGCTGCATCTCGCGCCCGATGAATCCTTTATGGTTGGAATCGTGGCGTCGCTCGCGCAAGCCCGCATCGATGGCACGGTGCAGATTCACGCCCGCGATCCCGTGCGCGGCATCGCCACCAGCGGCTGCGGCGGGCGCAGTTTTTCGCTCGGCATAGCCGATGCGGTGACGGTGCTCGCAAAGAGTGCCGCGCGCGCCGACGCCGCCGCCACAGTCATCGCCAATGCGGTGAATTTGCCGGATCATCCCGCTGTTCTGCGTCGCCGCGCCTGCGATCTTTATCCCGATTCCGATTTGGGTGAGCGTCACGTGACGGTGGCGGTTGGCGCTTTGCATCCTGATGAAATTGCCGCTGCGCTCGATGCAGGCGAGGCCGTGGCGCAAGCGTTATTAGGCGCCGGGAATATTGTAGCGGCCTGCCTGCATTTGCGTGGTGAAAGCCGCGTTGTGCATCATGAGGCGATGACGATTGATGGGCCGAGCGGCGATCACGCGTCGCGCTGCATCACCGACGCACCGATGCCGAACCGGAACGGATCATTGCCATCGCCGATGAGAGTCGCGTCCGCCGTAATATAGGCGCTGCCGGTAATGGTGGGCGAGACGCTGCCGTCCGGCATGGGCTCATAGCTGGTGGAAAAGCGGCTGCCGATAATGCTTTCCTGAATCCAGGGCGTGCCGGGCTTCAATTTTCCGTCCGCCGCCAGACAGGCCAGTTTTGCGCTTGTGCCTGTGCCGCAGGGCGAACGGTCATAGGCGCCGCCGGGGCAAAGCACAAAGCTTCGGCTGTCCGCCCCCGGCGAGGGTGGCCCGAATATCTCGATATGATCGACCGGTGCGCCGTCGCCATCGATTTTCTGCGCATGCAGCGCATCAAGCATCGCCTGCGCATCACGGGTAAGTTGCGGAATATTCTCTGGCGTCAACGCGCAGGGTGCATGCTCGGTAAGAAAAAACCAGTTGCCGCCCCATGCGATGTCGCCGGTTACAGGCCCCATTCCTGGCACCTGTACGGTCGCCGCTTTGCGGTAACGATAGGCCGGCACATTGGTGATGCGTGCCTCATGGGCTGACAGCAATTCAAATGTGACGATGCCGACTGGCGTCTCAACCCTGTGCAGACCGGGACCGATCCGGCCCAGATGCGCGAGCGTCACTGCCAGCCCGATCGTGCCGTGACCGCACATGCCGATCATGCCGACATTGTTGAAAAAAATGACGCCGGTTACGCAGCTTTTATCGACGGGCTCACACAACAGCGCGCCCACGATGGCGTCATGCCCGCGTGGCTCGTTGACCGTGAAGCTGCGGATATGGTCGAAATCGCGCGCGAAAATTGCGCGCCGCTCCGCAAGCGGGCCAGTGCCCAGATCAGGCCCGCCCGCAATGATGATGCGGGTGGGCTCGCCACCCGTGTGAGAATCGATCACGCGCATCCTGAAAATCGCTCCGCTCAGGCGTTTTCCGCCGTCCATGCCGCATACCAGCGCTTGAAGAGCGCAAGCTGGTCGCGCGCGAAAATGCGCTGGCTGTCGGAGAGCGCATCGGTCGGGTTGAAATGCAGTTCATATTCCGGATTGCCTTCGAGCACCATCAGATATTTGTAGAACAGCACAAGGTCGGCCCCTTCATCGAAGGTTGAGAGAACCTTGAGCGCACCTTCCAGCTCGCGCGCCTGCCGCCGCGCTTTCGGATCGCCCTGTTGCGCCTGTTCGCATAGTCGCGCCAGATGCAGCACCGCGCGCGGGAGTGCATTTCCGATGCCCGTGATCGCGCCGCTCGCGCCGCAATAAACATATCCGTGAAAGACTTCCGTATCGACGCCGACCATCAGCGTCAGCTTGTCGGAACGGTTGGTGATGTGTTCGGCGGCGTAGGACATTGCCTTGGCGCTGCCAAATTCCTTGAAGCCGACGAGGTGCGGATATTTGTCATGCAGCGCGAAGAACAGATCGGCCTTGGTCTCGAAGCCATAATAGGGGCTGTTGTAGATAACCGACGGGAGATCAACCGCCGCTTCAAGAATGCCGGCGAAATGGGCATATTGCGCCGCTGCTGATGTGCCGCGTGAGAGCACGCGGGGAATGACCATCAGGCCGGTCGCGCCGACCTTTTTCGCATGCGCGGCGAGTGCTGCGGCGCGCATCGGGTTTTGCGCGCCCGTGCCGACAATCACAGGCACGCCGGCGGCGGTGAGGCGCGCCACGCCTTCCATGCGCTGCTCGTCCGTCAGCAGCGGCCAGTCGCCCATGGAACCGGCATAGATCACAGCGGACATGCCAAGCCCGGTCAGCTCCTTGCCCTTGGCGACCAGCGCATCGAAATCCGGCGTCCGGTCCGGCCGGCATGGGGTCATCAGGGCCGGCATCACGCCGGAAAAGACATGCTTGGTCATGGGAGAACTCGCTTGCAGGGGGCAGG
>JBOFFO010000196.1:0-9123 GCA_051648665.1 Beijerinckiaceae bacterium
CGAACACCGGCCACATCCCTACGCCCAGCAATGTCGATTGATCATTGGAGCGGAGGCCGATCATGTCGCCGGATCCATAGCGGGTGGCGCTGCGCATCGGCACCAGCGACGGGAGTGAAAAGTCATCACCATTGGCGGAGACGCGGCGGATGCTGCCGCCAGTCTGCTCGATCAGCGGGCGCAATAATTCTGTATTGCTGAGCACGTCGCGCAGTTCGCGCGGATTGTCAGGCCCGACGCCGACAAAGGCAGTCAATGTCTCATCGGTCAGCCGGTGCAGGCCGATCTCATCCGTCTCGATCTGACCACTGAACCGGCCGGGCGCATTTTCGCGTAACGCAACGCTTTTCTGCATGCCGTTAGGCGTTGTCAGTGTGACGGGTTTGGCCGCATCCGCCATCGTCTGCCGCTCAACGGTGATAACCTTGCCGCGCGCACTGCCGCGTAGATATTCTTCTTCCAGTTGCGGTTCCTTCATAAGCCAGTGCGAGACGCGCCGCAGCATTTCCAGATGCGGGCCGCCATCCTGGAATTTCCGCGCCCACAGCCAGGCATGGTCAGACAGAATAATCGCGACACGGCCTTTGCTTTCGCGCGCCAGCACCATCAGCGGCGCATCGTTCGGACCGTTCATCACAGCCGTGCCAGTGCGCAGACGTGTGCTGACAAGGCGCACCCATTCCCCCCATGTCGGCGGTTCGGTTTCGCCGCCCGGCAATTCGCGTGTGACCGGATGGCGGCGGCCGATTTGCGTGATCCGCGCCAGATAAGGCTCCTCAATCACGCGGCCATCGGGGCGTGCTGGAATGACCTGCGCCAGCGGCGTGGTGGAAAGGCTCTGGACGCCGGCATACTCTGCGCCGGCTGCAATCATCACCGCACCACCATCGCGCACATAGCGCACGATGTTTTCAAAATAGAGACGCGGCAGGATCGACTGGTTCGCGTAACGATCGAAAATGATCAGGTCGAATTCCTTGATCTTTTCGCCGAACAGCTCGCGTGTCGGAAACGCGATCAGCGACAATTCATTGATCGGCGTGCCATCCTGCTTTTCTGGCGGGCGCAAAATCGTGAAATGCACGAGGTCGACATTGGCATCAGACTTCAGAAGATTGCGCCAGGTGCGCTCGCCCGCATGTGGCTCGCCAGACACCAGCAGCACGCGCAATTTTTCACGCACGCCTTCGACGGTCACAACGGCGCGGTTATTGGATTGCGTGAGTTCATTGGGAGCAGCGCCAACCTCCATCTCCACGACATTGGTACCGCCATGCTCGATGCGGATCGGGATGCGCACGGTCTGGCCAATACCGGCGGGAATTTCAGAAATCACCACGCCATCGCGCTTGATCGTCAGCCGCACCATTGCCCCTTCGGCCATTGTGTCCATGACGCGGGCGCGGATCACAATATCCTTGCCAACAATGCCGAACTTCGGCGCTTCCACCAGCTCGATGCGCCGGTCACGTTCGCCAGCGCGGCCTGTCACCAGAGCATGCAGCGGCGCACGGAACGGCAAAGCGTCGATACTGGCTGGAATGTCGTGAACGACGCCATCGGTGATGGCGATAATGCCGCCGATGCGGTTGGATGGCACATCGGCCAACCCAGACTGAATGGCGGTGAACAGTTTTGTTCCATCGGCGCCAGCGTCCGTATCGTTCACCTCGATCAGCCGCGTTTCGATATTCGGCAGGGCATCGAGGCGCCGCTGTATTTCGCTGCGCGCCCGCTCCGTCTGCTCCATACGGTTGGCGATACGCTGCGACGCTGATTTATCGACCACAATCGCAACAATATCCTTCAGTGGCTCGCGGTCTTCTTTCCGCAAGGCGGGATCGCCAAGCGCAAACACCAGCGCCCCCAGCGCGACAATGCGCAACACACCGCTGCCGCCCTTGAAATACAAAGTGGCAAGCGCAGCGATGAGCGCCAGTGCGGCAAGGGACCAGAACAGCGCCGGTGCAATGAGCGGCGTAAAAGACACGCTCCACATTATTGACCGAGCCTTTCCAGCAACGCTGGAACATGCACCTGATCGGCTTTGTAATTGCCGGTCAGCGTATAGAGCACGATGTTGACGCCCCCACGGATGGCGAATTCGCGCTGCCGCGGATCGCCGCCGGATACAGGATAGAGCGGATCGCCATTGGCATTCACTGCCCAGGCGGCGGCGAGGTCATTGCCGGTAATCAAGATCGGTGACACGCCGTCGCCGGCGCGAGCAGGGCGGCGGCCATCTTCCGCAGCCGGCGGCAGGGCTTCTATCCAGAGCGAACTGCTATCGTAGCGGCCGGGAAAACGATCAAGCAAATAAAACGCCTTCGTCACCACATGGTCGCGCGGAACCGGTTCAAGCTCCGGAATATCGAGACTGGCGAGCAAGCGCCGTAGCATCTGGTTTTCCGGCGACTGTCCGCCGGGGCGCGATGTGAAGGCATCGCGTGTGTCAAACATCACCGTGCCGCCATTTTTCATATAGGCATCGAGCGCGCGGATCGCCACTTCGGCAGGCATGGGTCGGTTGGCGGCAATCGGCCAATACAGGAATGGATAAAACGCCAGATTGTCCTTGGCGGGATCAACTGCGATGGGATCACCCGCTTCCAGCGATGTGCGCTGTGACAGGGCCAGCGTGAGGCCCGCGAGCCCAGCTTTGCTGGTGGCGTCAATACTCGCATCGCCAGTGGCGACATAGGCAAGTCGTGTCGTCAGCGCTGATTCCTTTTCGCGCTGATTCATTTGCGACGCACGAGGTTGCTGGCCGGGCGCTTGCGCGAAACTGGTCGCAGGCGCCGCGACGAAGAAAATGGCGACAAGGAGCACTGCCGCCATAGCCGGCTTGCGTGCCGCAAACCGCGCGCCGCCAAGCACCAGCGTGGCAAATGTATCGAGCAGAAAACCGCACAGAGCGAGCACCAGCAGCCATGGGCGTAGATCGACGGGCCGCTCGCTTTCTATGCGCGCAGTTGCGATGCCTGAAGGGGATGTCTCAAGCGGCGTCAGCGTATCATTGATGCGCAGAACATTGACCGCCGCCGGATCATCCGGCGCGCCATAAAACCCCGGCGGATGATCGGGCGTTGCGCGGCCATCGTAATTGGCGGCAATCGGTTTGGCGGTTGGAGGCGGCGATCGGAATGCACCGAAGCCATCCAGCGTGCGCAGCGGTGCCAGCGTCGCTTCATTCGAGCGCTCGCCCGTGCCCCGTTGCGGATCGACGGATGAGGACGACAAATTCACCAGCGTGCGCAGCATATCGACAAACAATCCGGACAGGGGAAGGTTGGACCAGGTGGTATCAGCCGTGACATGGAACAGCGCGATCAGGCCTTTGCCACGCGTTTCGCCGGTGACCACGGGTGTTCCATCACTAAGCGCAGCCCATGTTTTTGCAGAGAGCGAGGGTTCAGGTTCCGCGAGAATTTGTCGCGTGATCTGTACCTCTGTGGGCGGCTTCAAGCCCTTGAACGGGCTGGTGTCCGCAATGGGCGCCAGCGTGCGCGGCGTTTCCCAAGATAGCGTGCCGCCAAGCGTGCGTCCGCCACGCCGTAATTTCACCGGCACCAGATCGTCATTCGCCGCGGCGAGGCGCGATCCTGCGAAGCGGATCAGCACGCCGCCTTCATCGGTGAATTTGGCGAGCGCGTCATGCGCTGCGCGGTTTAGCGTTCCGACATCAGCAAGCACCATGACAGAGGGTTTTTCTTCCAGCAGCTTCAGCACCGCTTCGGTCGGCGCTCCACGCCCCTCGCGCACTTCGGCGAAGGGTTGCAGCGCGCGTGTCAAATAATAGGTTGGGGCGAGCAGCGGCTGCGCCGTATCCTGCGTCGCGCCGGTGACAATGGCGACGCGCCGCCGCCGCGCGGAACCATCGAGCAGCCACTGCGCTGCCGCCGATGGCTCGGAAACAATTTCAATGCGCGCCACATCGTTGCGCAATTCCAGCGGAAGGTCGAACTTTGCGATAGCCGTGTTTTCGCCGCTGGCAAAACTGGCCTGCGCATCGGCAAGCGGTGCGCCCTTGCGATCGAGCGCGCGCAAGGAAACACTGTCACGGCCATCACTTTCTGCCCGCACAATTGTGGCATCGAGCGTTGTGGCCGCGTTGGTCGCACCCGTTATGGCTTTCTGCCGCGCCTGCGGTTCACGCAGCACCGTGATGCTGCGTCCCTGTGCGCGTGCCGCCAGCGCCGCCATCAGCGGATCGTTTTTCGTCGCGGCCAGCCCGTCAGCGATCCATACCACGCTGGCGTTGGCGGTACGGTCGAGCAGGGCGGCAAGCCGCAACGCATGGCCGTCCCGGTCAGGTGCGTGCGGCAGCGGCGTCAGGCTGCGCAGCTTTTCCAAAGCCTGTGCAGCGTCGGTCAATTGCGGCTCTTGCGGCCACTCCGCCGTGGCAACCAGCGCGACGGGCCGTGACCGGTTCTGCGCGATCATAATATTCTGTTCCGACGTTGCCAGCCGCGCTTTCCAGTCCGGCGCGGCAGCCCATCCATTGTCGATCACAAGTACGAGCGGACCATCGCTTGTATGCAGATCGCGCCGCGCATTCCAGATCGGTCCGGCGAGCGCGAGAATAATGGCAGCAGCGACGGCCAGCCGCAGCGCCAGCAGCCACCAGGGCGTGCGCGCGACCGTTTCCTTCTCAGGGATCAGGTCGAGCAAAATACGCAGCGGCGGAAAATCAATGCGGCTCGGATTGGGGGGCGTGACTCGCAGAAGCCAATACAGCACCGGCAATGTCGCAAGCGCAGCAAGCGTCAGCGGTGAGGCGAAGGTCAGGGCAGAGAGCATTTAATATCCTCTCCCGTCGCGGCGTCCGTTGGCGATGTGCGTCATCACGCCGAGAACTGCATCGGATGCAGGCCGGTCCGTGCGATGAATCGTAAAAGACCATCCACGCCGGCGGCATGCATCGCGGATCAGGCTGCGATGCTGATCGAGACGTTCCAGATATTGCTTCCGGAAAGCCGCTGCATCGCCAACGCGCAAACGTGCACCGATTTCCAGATCGAAGATTTCCGCATGGCCGGAATAGGGAAATATTTCTTCGACCGGATCGGTGACAGTGATGACATGGCCGCGCGCGCCGCGTGAGGAAATGGCTTCGATGGCTTGCACGATTTCCTTGGGGTCCGCGAAAAAGTCGCCGATCAGAACAGCCTCCGCCAGCGGCGGCAGTGCAATCGAGGGCGGCATGTCGTTGATGAGAAGATGCTCGTGATGGGCCAGCGTGTCCGCCAGCCTGTCGATAATGGCGCGCGAAGCCGAAGGCGGCGGTCCACCCAGCAATCCCACGCGTTCGCCCGCGCGCACCAGCAGATCGGCGAGAGACAGGGCTGCGACCAGCGCGCGGTCAATCTTCGGCATTGCGGCGAGATCAGATTTGAAGCCCATTGAAGCCGAAAGATCGGTCCACAGCATAATTGCGTGAGAGGCTTCCCATTCGCGCTCGCGCACGAAGGTGCGGTCATCGCGCGCCGACCGCCGCCAGTCGATGCGGTTGGCCGGCTCTCCCTGCGAAAAAGGGCGGAACTGCCAGAACGCCTCGCCAGGGCCGGCGCGCCGCCGTCCGTGCACGCCATGCACACTGGCGGCCGCCACGCGCCGCGCTTCCAGCACGATGCGCGGCAGGCGGCTGGCGATTTCAAGCGCGCCTTCCGCATGCCGGCGGGCCGGTGTGCGCTGGGCGCTCGAAAGGACGGTTGCGTTGGCCATGAACAGGATTGGTCCAGCAATCAGCCGAGGCGGGAAACGAGTTTGGCGACAATGGCGGGAATGGTGTCGCCATCAGCGCGCGCGGCGAAAGTCAGCGCCATACGATGCTTCAGCACGGGTTCGGCCAGGGCTGCGACATCGTCAAGCGACGGCGCCAGCCGGCCATCAATGAGTGCGCGGGCGCGTGCCGCCAGCATGAGCGCCTGGCTGGCGCGCGGACCGGGACCCCAGGCGAGCTTTTCCGTGATCGCCGCATCCCCTTCGCCCGGGCGCGCGGAACGCACCAGTGTCAGAATCGCTTCCACCACGCTTTCGCCGACGGGAAGGCGGCGCACCAGCCGCTGCACGGATTGCAGGGCGGCGGCATCCAGAATTTTCTCCGCCCGCGTCTCGCCATCGCCCGTGGTGTCGATCAGCATTTTCCGTTCCGCATCGCGGTTCGGAAAGGTCACATCAATTTGCATCAAGAAACGGTCCAACTGCGCTTCCGGCAGCGGATAGGTGCCTTCCTGCTCAATCGGATTCTGCGTCGCGAGCACATGGAATGGCCGGGGCAGGTCATGCCGGTCGCCGGCGACCGTGACATGATATTCCTGCATTGCCTGCAACAGCGCCGACTGTGTTCGCGGACTGGCGCGGTTGATTTCATCCGCCATCAGCAACTGCGCGAAAATTGGTCCACGAACGAAGCGGAAGCTGCGCTTGTGATCGGCGCTTTCCTCCATGATTTCCGAACCGAGAATGTCGGACGGCATCAGGTCGGGCGTGAACTGCACGCGCCGCGCATCAAGGCCAAGAACCGTTCCCAGCGTGTCAACGAGTTTTGTCTTGGCCAGTCCAGGGACGCCGACGAGCAGGCCGTGACCGCCGGCGAGGATGGTGACGAGTGTGCGCTCGACCACCTGTTCCTGTCCAAAAATCACGCGGGCAATGCCGGCCCGCGCCTTTTGCAGCGAACCCAGCGCCGCTTCCGCAGTCTGTACAATGCCATCGTCAAGGCTGGTGGCGCGCTCATCGGCTGCAGACATCGTCGTTTATTCTCCAGCGCCGCGTCGATGCGGCGATTCCAGTTCATCCTCGGGTCAGTGTTGCCCGCTTCGCGGCTCCCCTCAAGGGCGGGGAGGGCGGATCGTGCCAGTTCACCCCATTGTGAGAACAGGCCTGCCGGGCGGCAGGTCAGTTTAGGGGGGACTACCGTCCATGCCCCACGCGGCGAAATCACGGCAAAACGGTGGCATGGTCACATGCTGCATTTTTAGTCATAGTGCCTCCTGGCTGGCATTGCGGGCGTGGAAAAGTGGCTCGATCACAATGGCGGCTTGTGAGCGGCCAGTGGCATGGCCTTTGCTGCGTTGCGTTCCGACGAATGGTTCAACCCGCCAGCCAAACCTGTGAGGCTTTCATGCAGTTCCGCCGTTTTCTGTTCGCATCCGTCGCGAGCCTTGCCGCTACCTGTGCGCACGCTCAGGGCACCTTACGCATTGGCATGACCGCCAGCGATATTCCCCTGACCACCGGGCAAACCGATCAGGGCGGCGAGGGGCAGCGCTTCATGGGCTATACAGTCTATGACTCCCTTGTGAACTGGGATTTGAGCGGCGGTGAAAAGCCGTCCGACCTCGTGCCGGGTCTCGCCAGCGCTTGGGCTGTGGACGCGACCGACAAGACCAAGTGGATTTTCACGATCCGTGAAGGCGTGAAGTTCCATGACGGAAGTGAGTTCACGGCCGAATCCGCCGTCTGGAATTTTGACAAGCTGCTGAAACAGGATTCTCCGCAGTTTGATCGCCTTCAGTCTGCGCAAGGGCGCTCGCGCATTCCGGCTGTCGCATCGTACCGCGCCATCGACAAATACAAGCTCGAAATCACGACGAAGACGCCCGATGCGACGCTGCCCTATCAGCTGGCGTGGATTCTTCATTCATCTCCCGCGAACTGGGAAAAGCAGGGCAAGAGCTGGGAGGCTGTAGCCAAATCACCCTCCGGCACCGGTCCGTGGAAACTGGTCGGCTTCCAGCCGCGAGAGCGCGCCGAACTCGTTCCGAATCCGGATTATTGGGACAAGGCGCGCATTCCCAAGCTCGACCGAATGATCTTGCTGCCCTTGCCGGAAGCCAACAGCCGTGCGGCCGCCCTTCGCTCAGGTCAGGTGGACTGGATTGAAACTCCGTCGCCGGACATGATCCCATCGCTCCGTCAGGCCGGCTTCCAGATTGTAACCAATCCCTATCCGCACAACTGGACCTGGCATTTTTCACGCGTGGAGGGTTCGCCCTGGAACGATGTCCGTGTGCGCAAGGCCGCCAATCTGGCCGTCGATCGCGAGGGTATGAAGGAATTGTTGGGTGGACTGATGATTCCGGCGCAAGGGTTTTATCCCCCTGGCCATCAATGGTTCGGCAATCCCTCTTTCAAGCTGAAGCGCGATCTCACCGAAGCAAAGAAACTGCTGGCGGAAGCTGGTTTCACGGCCCAGAAGCCGCTTACAGCCAAAGTGTTGATCTCGGCTTCCGGCTCCGGCCAGATGCTGCCCTTGCCCATGAACGAATTTCTGCAGCAGAATTTGCAGGAAGCCGGCATCAAGATCGATTTCGAGGTCGTGGACTGGAACACCATGATTAATATCTGGCGCGCGGGCGCAAAGCATGAGTCGAACCGCAACGCCACGGCGATGAACTACAGCTATTTCATCCAGGACCCGTTCACAGGCGTCATCCGCCACCTGCAATGCAATCTCGCACCGCCGGCGGGCACCAACTATGGCCATTACTGCGATGCCGACATGGATAAGCTGTTTGATCAGGTTCGTACCACCTTCGATGCGGCGGAACAGACCAAGGTGATGCAGAAAATTCACGAGAAATATGTCGATGAGGCCCTGTTCCTCATGGTGACGCACGATGTCATGCCGCGCGCGCTGTCACCGAAGGTGCAGGGGTTCAAGCCAGCGCAGAACTGGTTCCAGAATTTCTCATCAATAAGCATGGCGAAGTGACGGAGCGCGCGTCTGCCGGTTTCATTGAGGCGGGCAGACGCGACATTTTCTGACCCGGATCAAGGCACATCGCGCACGGCTTTTCCATCTGTGCGTCGGCGCAGGATTTGCTGGCGGACGAACGTCATGGCACGGTTGCGCCGGGAAGAGCAGGGCATGACCGGAGAGATGGAACAGCGCCGCGCCGAGAATGAGGCCGGCAAGATCGGCGGGATCACGACCCGGGCTCGTACCATGGCGCGTGCTGGCAAAATTCCGCCGGTTCACAAATGGCACCCGCCCTATTGCGGCGAACTCGACATCCGCATCAAATCCGATGGCAGCTGGCACTATCTCGGCACGCCCATCGGCCGTTTGCCGCTGGTCAAGCTGTTTTCGTCCATCTTGCGCAAGGACCCTGAACG
>JBOFFO010000197.1:0-1556 GCA_051648665.1 Beijerinckiaceae bacterium
CTGCAAAAGCGCGCACCAGCGTTGTCAGCCGGCTTTCACCGCATTGGCGAAATTGGCAAAAAATTCGTCGGCCATCTTCTTGGCCACGCCGTTGACAAGCCGCGCGCCGAGTTGCGCCAGCTTCCCACCGATATTGGCCTCCACATCATAAGTAAGCTTCGTGCCGCCCGGATCCTCGGACAATCGAACCACCGCTCCGCCCTTGGCGAAACCGGCAACACCGCCCTCGCCTTCGCCCACGATTTTATAGCCGTTCGGCGCATCCATATCCTGCAATTCAACCTTGCCGCGGAAAGTGGCGCTAACCGGGCCGAGCTTTACCTTCGCAACCGCAGCAAAATGAGTGTCATCGGTCTTTTCAAGGGACTGGCAACCCGGAATCGAAGCCTTCAGAACCTCGGGATCATTGAGCTTGGCCCATACCGTCGCTTTATCAGCAGGCAGCACCACCTCGCCCGTCATCGTCATCGCCATCAGTCCGATCCTCCCGCTTTCAGACCGGTGCGCACGGACGCGCTTTCCCTGTCGAAATGTCTTGCGCCTTGCATTGCCGCAACGCCTTGATCCGCTAATGTAACCGTCGGCGCGGCCCGCGCCAGCCCCCACTTTTGCACAACACAGGTTCGCCCGGCGCAATGTTCGATAACGAGATGCTGTATGGTGAACTGTTCGTCGATCAGGAGATTGCTGCGCTCTTCTCCGACCGCGCAACCGTGCAGGCTATGCTGGATTTCGAGGCGGCGCTGGCCCGCGCCGAAGCCGAATGCGGGGTCATCCCCGGCAGTGCCGTCGCCGCTATCATCAAAGCCTGTGACGCCGCCCTGTATGATATCACCGAAATCGGCCGGCAGGCGACAATGGCGGGCAACCCGGCCATTCCGCTGGTGAAGATGCTGACAGCGGAGGTCGCCAAGATCGACGCAGATGCCGCGCGCTATGTTCATTTCGGCACGACCAGTCAGGACGTGATCGATTCAGGCCGGGCGATGCAATGTGAAAAAGCCATGGACCTCCTGTGCGATCGTAGCGGAACGCTGGCGCACGCCCTCGCGCATTTGACAGTGGCTCATCGCAACACGCCAATCATCGGCAGGACATTTTTGCAGCAGGCGGTGCCTGTCAGCTTCGGATACAAGGCCGCGCTGTGGCTCGATGGTGTGTGCGCTTTCCACAACAATACGACATTATATGGAGCTATGCCTCACGCACTGGCTGGCGCAGCAGGTACACTCGCATCGCTCGGCGACAAGGCTCATGACGTATTGCAAGCCTACACGGTTGTCAGCGGATCAATCAGCGCGCCGCCGCACCACACAAACCGCAGGCGCCTGAACACGCACGTATCACGCCTTGGCATGTTCGCCGGCCATCTTGGAAAAATCGCGAAGGATATTTCGCTAATGGCGCAGACCGAGATCGGCGAGGTTGCCGAACCCGATGCGCCCGGCAAGGGCGGTTCCTCCACTATGCCTCACAAGCGCAATCCTGTGCTCTGCACCGCCATTCTCGCCAATGTGCAGCGCACACCGGGCCTCGTCGCCACCATGCTCGCGGCC
>JBOFFO010000198.1:0-2284 GCA_051648665.1 Beijerinckiaceae bacterium
GACCACATGGCAGGCGAGCCTCATCGGCCTTGTCTCGCTCGCTGCCGGCTGGGTCGTCTATGACCAGCTCTGCAAATCGCCGCTCGGCAAGAATGATGCGCTGCTCGGCCTCGTCGGCTTCGGCTATGTCATTCTCACCTGCTGGCTCTACACGAAGGTGTTTTCCGGCCGCGGCGCGATGATCCATACCGGCGCGCTGATGGCGACGACCATGACGGCCAATGTGTTCTTCATCATCATGCCGAACCAGCGCAAGGTGATCGCGGCGCTGACGCGCGGCGAAATTCCCGATGCGAAATATGGCAAGCAGGCCAAGCAGCGCAGCGCGCACAACAATTACATCACGCTGCCTGTGCTGTTCACCATGCTGTCGAACCATTACCCGATGTTTTGGGCGAATGCGGCGACAATTCCGCTCATCGTCGCGCTGATGATCGTTGCCGGCGCAATCATCCGGCATTTCTACAATGTCCGCCATGCCGATCATGCCAAATCGCCATGGTGGGCCTGGGCCGTTGCGGCGGCGGCTTTGTTTGCAGCGTTTTATGTCGGCATGGCCTCCTCGCCCGGCGGGCGCGAGCGGCTGGGGCTGAAGCCGCTGGACGTGCCGAATATCGCGGTGGCCGGCCTCGCCAACCCGCCGCAGAATGTTGTCGATATTGTCACTGGCCGCTGTTCCATGTGCCATGCGGCCGAGCCGGTGTGGGACGGCATCCATCTCCCGCCCAAGGGCGTGATGCTCGATACGCCGGAGCGCATCGCGAAACACGCCGCTGAAATCCGCATGCAGAGCGTGCTCACCCACGCCATGCCGCCGAACAATCTCACCGCGATGGAGCGCGAGGAGCGGGTACAACTGGCGGCGTGGTTGCGGGGGGTATCGCGCTAGCCCGGCGCGATGTCGAAATGCAGCACGTCCTCGCGCACACCGAGTTTTGAATAAAGCGCAATGGCCGGGTCGTCGCCATGGTCGGCCTGCACAGAGATCACCCATGCGCCCCGCGCGCGGGCGATGGTTTTCAACCTGTCAATCATTGCGGTCGCGACGCCGCGGCGGCGATGCGATTCCGCGACCGCGAGATCGTAGATGTAGATTTCGCTGCGCCGCTGCTCGAACTTTTTTAATTCATAGGCGCACAGCCCGCCGATAACCGCACCGCCGCTGACCGCTGCGAGCGCGAAAAATCCCTCATCGTCAAGAAGCCGTCGCACATAGGCGGCGTCCGGCCGTGCCGAAATGTAGGTTTGCCTTTCGTTGAGGGCTGCGCCGAACACATCCATTAACTGTTCGAAGCGCGGCTGGTCATCGCCGCCGAGTTCGAGCACCGAAAAAGGCGAATCGCTGGTCATGCCGCTGCCAGAACCTTTCCCGCGCCAAGTCCCGCCTACACCGCCCGCCTACACCGCCCGCCCGACCAGCGCGCCAATGCCGGCGGAAGCCGCCATGGCGAATGCGCCCCAGAATGTCACCCGCGCCGTGGCCCTGGCGACGGGTGCGCCGCCCATCCGCGCGCCGATGGCGCCAAGGATGGAAAGTCCGGCCAGAGACCCGGCCGATACGGTCCATGCGGCCAGGTGCGAAGGGGCGAGCAGCACGATCAGCAGCGGCAGCGCCGCCCCAACGGAGAACGTCAACGCCGATGTCAGCGCCGCCTGCACGGGCTTTGCGGTTGCGTGCTCGGACAGGCCGAGCTCATCGCGGGCATGGGCGGCAAAGGCGTCTTTCGCCATCATCTGTTCCGCCACCTGCCGCGCCAGCCCCGGCTCGACGCCACGATCCACATAGATGCGCGCCAGCTCGGCCCGTTCGCTGTCCGGCTGGCTGGCGAGTTCGCCGCGCTCGCGCGCCATATCCGCTTCTTCCGTGTCCGCTTGCGACGAAACCGAAACATATTCTCCGGCGGCCATCGACAGGGCGCCGGCCACAAGTCCGGCGACGCCGGCGATCAGGACTTCGCTCGGTTTCGTTGCTGCGGCGGCGACGCCCACGACAAGGCTCGCGGTCGAGATGATGCCGTCATTGGCGCCCAGCACGGCGGCGCGCAGCCAGCCGATCCGTGCGACGAGGTGCGCTTCCCGATGTGGCGGACGCATGGGCGATCTCCCGCAGCAACAAACTGTCATCCCTTCGTTGCACGCACGCCGCGCGGCCACAATGAGACCTGTTGTCCTGCGCATGGGTGCGCATGGGCATGAATCATGGCGGCGCGGCGATTTTCTTGCTAGCCGTTGGAAAATCGACGCCCCCGGAGCGCTGCAAGACCATGCCCGCCCACACCATCAC
>JBOFFO010000199.1:0-5477 GCA_051648665.1 Beijerinckiaceae bacterium
AGCCAGCACGATATTAATTGCCGATCCAATCTCTGTCAGGCTCACGCCCTGCCGGGCTGTCTGGCTCTCCTCCTGTTGAGGATATTGCGCATCAGCAGTCGCAGGGTTTCCTGATGCTCATGGCCGAGATGACCGAAAAACATGTCTTCATTGTCGTCCGCCAGCTTGGCCAGCACAGGCACAAGATCGCGTCCTTGTCTGGTCAGGGACAGCGATTGTGAGCGCAGGTCGCCCGGCGTGGGGGCGCTGGCAATCAGGTTCTTGGCGGCGAGCCGGTCTGAGAGTTTTGAAATGGCGCTGCGGGTTAAGCCCAGGCGGGCTGCAATCACCGTGGGCCGCTGTGGTGCATCGTGCAACAATCGCAACAGGCTCCACTCGGCTACGGTCACGCCGTGGGGCTGCATGCGGCTGCCAAGGGCATGCGAGACATGATTCGAAACTGCCCGAAGCCAGAAGCTGACATGCAGGTCGAGCGGACTTGTTTGCATTATTTCCTCTCGTATCGCCGACCATTTGTTTCCTAGGAAACAAATGGATATGCACCTTTGTGTCAATGGAATCGGCAAGGCTCCGAAAAAACAACCGCGAATACGCATTCAAATCTATGAAGTATTTAAGTAATTTTGGACGGCATAGGGATGCGCGCATCGGTCCGAAAATTGACCCGGCAATCGCAGAATCCCTGCCATTTCCCGTTGCGCCTGGGGGTGGCGCATGTTAGGCGAGCCGCGTTTCCGGGCCGGGCGTCCTGTCCTGCGCGGTCTTCCAAACCCTTCCTGCGGGCTTCTGGCGTTCGGTTCCGGACGCGGTGTTCGCGGTTGACATGACAGGCGAGAGCAGAGCGTGGCTCAAGGCGAAAATCAGGGTGGATTTGTTTCGGGCGTGGCCGGCCGCTATGCGTCGGCGCTGTTCGATCTGGCCAAAGAGACCAAGGCGGTTGACGCTGTTGGCACTGACCTTGGCCGGTTTGACCAGATGATTGCCAGCAGCCCGGATCTGGAGCGGCTGGTGCGCTCGCCGGTGTTTACGGCTGATCAGCAGGTCAAGGCGATCAGTGCCGTGCTTGCCAAGGCCGGCATTGGCGGTCTGGCCGCGAATTTTCTCCGGCTCGTCGCTTCGCAGCGCCGCCTGTTTGCCGTGCGCGATATGGTCAAAGGCTATGTGCAGTTGGCCGATGCGGCCAAAGGCGTCGTGCGCGCCCAGGTGACGGTGGCTGAAAAGCCGTCTGCGGCGCTGGAAGATGAGATCAAGAAGGCTTTGTCCGGTGTCGCCGGCAAGGATGTGGCGGTCGATCTGAAGATCGATCCGGCCATCATCGGCGGCATCGTGGTCAAGATCGGATCGCGCATGGTGGATTCCTCCCTGCGCACCAAACTCAATGGCATTCGTGTTGCGATGAAAGAGGTCGGCTGATGGATATCCGCGCCGCTGAAATTTCTGCGATCCTCAAGGACCAGATCAAGAATTTTGGCAATGAAGCTGCTGTGACCGAGGTGGGTCAGGTGCTGTCCGTCGGTGACGGCATTGCCCGTTGCTACGGCCTCGACAATGTCCAGGCCGGCGAAATGGTCGAGTTCGAATCCGGTGTGCGCGGCATGGCGCTCAACCTGGAAGCAGACAATGTCGGCATCGTCATCTTCGGCGCTGACCGCGAGATCAAGGAAGGCCAGACGGTCAAGCGGACCGGTGCGATCGTGGACGTGCCAGTGGGCAAGGAATTGCTTGGCCGCGTCGTCGATGCGCTCGGTAACCCGATTGATGGCAAGGGGCCGATCAAGGCTGCTAAGCGGGCGCGTGTTGACGTAAAGGCGCCCGGCATCATTCCGCGCAAATCCGTGCATGAGCCGATGGCCACGGGCCTGAAAGCCATCGATGCGATGATCCCGATCGGCCGCGGCCAGCGCGAGCTGATTATCGGCGACCGCCAGACCGGCAAGACCGCAGTGGCGCTCGACACCATTCTGAACCAGAAGCCGCTCAACGTCGCCGGTGCTGACGAGCAGCAGAAGCTGTATTGCGTCTATGTTGCGGTCGGCCAGAAGCGTTCGACGGTTGCGCAGTTCGTGAAGGTGCTCGAAGAGCAGGGCGCGCTGGAGTACTCCATCGTCGTCGCCGCGACCGCTTCCGACGCCGCGCCTATGCAGTTCCTGGCGCCGTTCGCCGGTTGCGCGATGGGTGACTATTTCCGCGACAACGGCATGCATGCCGTGATCGTGTATGACGATCTGTCCAAGCAGGCCGTCGCCTACCGCCAGATGTCGCTGCTGCTGCGCCGCCCGCCGGGCCGTGAAGCCTATCCGGGCGACGTTTTCTATCTCCACTCCCGTTTGCTCGAGCGCGCCGCGAAAATGGGCGACGCCGCCGGCAAGGGCTCGCTGACCGCGCTGCCGGTCATCGAAACGCAGGCGAACGACGTGTCGGCCTATATTCCGACGAACGTGATTTCGATCACCGACGGCCAGATCTTCCTTGAAACCGATCTGTTCTATCAGGGCATCCGCCCGGCTGTGAACGTGGGTCTGTCCGTGTCGCGCGTCGGCTCGGCCGCGCAGACCAAGGCGATGAAAAAGGTCGCCGGCAAGATCAAGGGCGAGCTGGCGCAGTACCGCGAAATGGCGGCCTTTGCGCAGTTCGGTTCGGACCTCGATGCGGTGACGCAGCGCCTGCTGAACCGTGGTTCGCGCCTGACCGAACTCCTGAAGCAGCCGCAGTTCTCGCCGCTGAAGATGGAAGAGCAGGTCGGCGTGATCTGGGCCGGCATCAACGGCTATCTTGATGCGCTGCCGCTGAACCGCGTCCGCGCCTTCGAAGACGGCTTGCTCGCCAAGCTGCGCAGCGAAGGCACGATCCTCGATGCGATCCGCGCCTCGAAGGACCTGTCGGACGAGGTGGCTGGCAAGCTGAAGAGCCTGGTGGAATCCTTCGCCAAGTCCTTCGCGTAACCACAGAAGCGGGAACAGCCTCTCATGGCTTCGCTGAAAGACCTTCGCAATCGCATCGCCTCCGTGAAGGCGACGCAGAAAATCACCAAGGCGATGCAGATGGTCGCCGCCGCGAAACTGCGCCGTGCGCAGATGGCGGCGGAAGCGGCGCGTCCCTATGCCGAGAAAATGGAAAAGGTTCTCGGCAATGTGGCGGGCGGTATGGTTGGCTCTGCCAATGCGCCGCGTTTGCTGGGTGGCACCGGCAAGTCTGATACGCATCTTCTGATCGTTTGCACCGCCGAACGCGGCCTGTGCGGCGCGTTCAACTCGTCGATTGCCCGCCTGGCGCGCGACAAGGCCAACGCCTTGCTCGCTGAAGGCAAGACCGTGAAGATCATCACGGTTGGCAAGAAGGGCGCGGACCTTCTGCGCCGGCAGTTTGACCGGCTGATCATCGATCATGTCGATCTGCGTGGCGCGCGCCATGTCGGATATGAGCATGCCGAACAGATCGCGCAGAATGTGCTGGGACGGTTCGAGGCTGGCGAATTCGATGTCGCAACCTTGTTCTTCTCGCAGTTCAAGTCGGTGATCTCGCAGATTCCAACGGCGCAGCAGATCATTCCGGCGCAGGTCGGCGCAGCAGGCGATGCCAAGGCTGCAACGGCGGTGACGCCGTATGATTACGAGCCGGGTGAAGAGGAAATTCTTTCCGATCTTCTGCCGCGCAACATCACCATTCAGGTTTTCCGGGCGCTTCTGGAAAACGCGGCGTCCGAACAGGGCGCACGCATGAGCGCCATGGACAACGCCACGCGCAATGCGGGCGACATGATCAGGAAGCAGACGCAGACGTACAACCGCACGCGTCAGGCCATGATCACCAAAGAACTTATCGAAATCATTTCGGGCGCCGAAGCGCTCTGATCCGGGAAGAGGTGTAATATGTCCACGCAGCCCGCAGGCTCCAACAAGGTCGGCAAGATCACACAGGTGATCGGCGCGGTCGTTGACGTGCAGTTCGACGGCCATCTGCCGGAAATTCTGAACGCGCTGGAAACCAGCAATGCCGGTCTGAAGTCGGATGCCAATCCGAAGGGCCGTCTTGTGCTCGAAGTGGCGCAGCAGCTCGGCGAAAACACTGTCCGTTGCATTGCCATGGATACATCGGAAGGCCTGACGCGCGGCCAGGACGTGCACGACACCGGCGCACCGATCATGGTGCCGGTGGGTGATGAATGCCTTGGCCGCATCATGAACGTGATCGGCGAACCGGTGGATGAAGCTGGGCCAATCAAGACCTCTACAATGCGCGCAATCCACCAGGATGCGCCGGCCTATGTCGAGCAGTCCACGGAAGCGCAGATTCTCGTCACCGGCATCAAGGTCGTCGATTTGCTCGCGCCCTACGCCAAGGGCGGCAAGATCGGCCTGTTCGGCGGCGCAGGCGTCGGCAAGACCGTGCTGATCATGGAACTGATCAACAACGTCGCGAAGGCGCACGGCGGTTATTCCGTGTTCGCCGGCGTCGGCGAGCGCACCCGCGAAGGCAACGACCTGTATCACGAAATGATCGAAGGCGGCGTCAACAAGAAGCCGGAGAATGGTTCGACCGCAGGCTCCAAGGCCGCGCTGGTTTATGGCCAGATGAACGAGCCGCCGGGTGCACGCGCCCGCGTGGCGCTGACCGGTCTGACCGTGGCGGAGCATTTCCGCGATCAGGGCCAGGACGTGCTGTTCTTCGTTGATAACATCTTCCGCTTCACACAGGCCGGCTCGGAAGTGTCGGCGCTGCTCGGCCGTATCCCCTCGGCGGTGGGCTATCAGCCGACGCTCGCGACCGACATGGGCCAGATGCAGGAGCGCATCACCACCACGACCAAGGGGTCGATCACCTCGGTGCAGGCGATTTATGTGCCGGCGGACGATTTGACCGACCCGGCGCCGGCCACCTCGTTTGCCCACTTGGATGCGACCACCGTGCTGTCTCGTTCGATCGCGGAAAAGGGCATCTATCCGGCGGTCGATCCGCTCGACTCGACCTCGCGCATGCTCTCCCCGCTGATCGTCGGCGAAGAGCATTACGAGATTGCCCGCAAAGTGCAGTCCACGTTGCAGCGCTACAAGTCGCTGCAGGATATCATTGCCATTCTCGGCATGGACGAATTGTCGGAAGAGGACAAAACGACCGTGGCGCGCGCCCGCAAGATTGAGCGCTTCCTGTCACAGCCGTTCTTCGTCGCCGAAGTGTTCACCGGCTCGCCGGGCAAGCTCGTCGCGCTCGAAGACACGATCAAGGGTTTCAAGGGTCTCGTCGAAGGCAAGTACGACCATCTGCCGGAAGCGGCATTCTACATGGTCGGCACCATCGAGGAAGCCATGGAGAAGGCGCAGCGTCTGGCAGCAGAAGCGGCGTAATCAGCGATGGCCAATTTCCACTTCGAACTCGTATCGCCGGAAAAGATGCTCTTCGCGGGCGACGTGGAGAGCGTCGTGGTGCCGGGCGCCGATGGCGAATTTCAGGTGTTCGCCGGCCATGCGCCGGTCATGACC
>JBOFFO010000200.1:0-2403 GCA_051648665.1 Beijerinckiaceae bacterium
GTCCGCACCGCGAGCCATGCCTTGCGGTTACGCGGCAAATGCAGCCCATACTGGGGCGCGCGGCCCGCAATGGCGCAGGCGATGTCGAGAAAATCGCCATAGCGGTTGGTGCGCGCGCCGAGTACGGAATTGCAGAAGGCGACCGCGTTGGATTCGCCCCAGGCCACATCTGTGCCGCAAGCTGGACGGTGGCCGGCCTGATAGGGCGCGCAAGTCCAGGTCGAACGGCAACCCATGGCCTCGTAGGCCCGCATCAGCCGGTGCGCCATCGCCTTCTGATCCGGCGGAAGGCGGGCTTGATCCATCTGCCCGAGATTGAGCGCGCCGACATTCAGCGTGGTCGGTATGGCAACCCGCCCACCCTGCGCCTGTAGATGTTCTGCGAACAGGGTCCCGGAATCACCATGATAGAGGCATCCGTCGATATGGGCGGAAGCCACAGGAATCAGTCTCTCCGCGCCCAGCAATGCGCCCGTATCAGCCACCAGCCGCATCGCGGTCGCAACCGCCGGGCCGGCAGATCCCGCCAGCATGTCCCGTTCGTCTGCCGTCAATGTCAGTCCCATGCCATCACAGTGCCGACGGCACGGTCATTGTGCAACTGAAAGCTGCAGATTGCATATTGCATATGCGAAGTGTTGCTTGACGCGGCCATTCGAGAGACCAGAAAAGCCAAGAAGCGTTCATATAAAATTCAAATAAATCATCTATTTGATAATTCATAAGCCTGCATAAAGTTTGGACTTGAACTTTATTGTGCGATGCACAATATACAGCAGTCCTAGGGAGCAACGCCTCGTGATGTTCATGAGGAGTGACAGGACGATGGAACTGAGTCTGCCGTTTCACACCCATTATGTTCGCAAGCTCGGCGCGACCGACGCTGCGGCATTTCGCGATCATTTGCTGCGTTTGGATTCTGAAGGGCGGCGTAACCGTTTCAATGGTTTGACCGACGAGTCCTTTATCGAGCGCTATGCCGCCCGCTCCTTTGGGCCGCAAACGACGGTGTTCGGTTGGTTCGAGGACGGCGTGCTGCGCGGTGCGGCCGAGTTGCATCGCCCTGCGGATGGAACGGATGAACCGGCTGAAGCCGCGTTTTCGGTGGAACAGCCATTTCAGTGCAATGGCGTTGGTACAGCGCTGCTGCGGCGGCTGCTCCATTACGCGCGCAACCGGGCGGTTGGGCGCGTGCAGATCATCACGACACCGCAAAATCAGGCGATGCAGGCGCTGGCGCGTAAATTTGGCGCGACCATGGACTATGTCTATGGCGATACGGTCGGCACGATCGATGCCGGCCAGCCCAGCGCCATGTCGATGATGCTGGAAGCGTTCGAGGATGCGCAAGGGTTCGTGTCGAGCATTCTCACGGCGCCGCAAGCCGCGATAAACAAGGCCAAGGCGCACGATGATGCGGAGGCCGCGACGGGGCGCAATTCACGCGCGGCCTGATGCGGCTGCCCACTGGCTGCCACGTTTTTCCGGTCTGAAACTCATAAAAAAAGCCCGCATCAAGCGGGCTTTTCTTGTTTGAGCGGTGTGTCGCGTTACGCGGCAATTTTCAGCGCAGGAGCGAGCTTGGCGACTTCATTCTGCACCAGCTTGGCGTTGTCGGTCACCTGAGCCTTGAAGGCTTCGGAGGCGGCCAGTACGCGGTCATAGTTCGACTGGGCGAACTTCTGCGCGAATTCAACTTGAAGCTGGACAGCTTCGTTCGGCGACTTCACGGCCGCAACCTTGTCGGCGAGCGCGAAAATGGCGTTGAAGTTTTCGAAGGTCGCTTCGATGGCGCTGCGGGCAGCCGCAACGTTCGAGCCGATGAGAGCTGCCGCAATCTTCTCATAGGAAGACGTTGCCGTGTTCAGCATGGTGTGCGCTTCCGCCGACTTGTCCTTCAGCGTCTGCGTGGTCTTGGCGACCGCATCGCGCGCCGCTTCCGGCACTTCCAGCTTGGCAGCAAAGTCACGGAACGTGTTGACCATGGCTTCGGCATTGGCCTGCACATCGGCAACGGTCTTCGGGGTTTTCACAATCTTCTCGGCCATGACATGTCTCCTGACTGGCGCTTCGGGAACCCGGCGTGTCCGGGCCTGTGAGTCTCTGTGGATGACCTTATGGCATGGCTATTGTTGCGATGCAATAAGAAAATTGTGCGATGCAAAAATTTACCTGTGAGGACCGTAGTTCGTCTCCCGCACTGTGCGCGCGGTGGGCAGACGCCCTATCTCAGCATGGAACAGGAGATAAACCGCGCCTATGACAGACACGCGACATGCAACCGCCTCACCTCAGGCCGACCTCGAAGCGGTACAGGCCGCGCAGCTGGCGCGCATCAAGGGGCTGGCGACAGGAATGCTGGTGCTGGCGCTGGCAGTGCTGATCGCAGCCAAGGCGCTTCAG
>JBOFFO010000201.1:0-2262 GCA_051648665.1 Beijerinckiaceae bacterium
AGTAGGCAGCGGTAATATAAAGACCAGCGATCCACGCCACCGCCTCGGCCCGCGCGCGTAATGCGCCGAAGATCACAGCAACCAGTCCAAAGGCCGCCACCATTTCCGCCAGCCAGAGGGACAAACCGGTGCGCGGCCGCGTGAAGGCGGAAACCAGCGGCAGCCCGAACATCGCATGCGCCATCAAAGTGCCCGCAATGGCGCCGAAACACTGTGCGGCGACAAAAGGCAAAACATCGGAGCGTGCGAGCAGACCACGCGCCGCCATCACCAGTGAAACCGCCGGGTTGAAATGCGCGCCGGACACCGGCCCGAAAATTGTGATCAGCACCACAAGGATCGCGCCCGTGGGCAGCGTGTTGCAGAGAAGTTGCAACGCCGCATCCTGCGTCAATTGCTGCGCCATGATGCCGGAACCGACAACCGTCGCGACAAGCAGCCCTGTTCCCAGCGCTTCCGCCGTAAGCCTGCGCGGCAGATCAGGCGCGCTCATGCGCCGGACTTTCCGGCGGTCGCGCCTTCGCTGCGGCCAATGGCATCGAGTTCTTTGCGCAACGCCATCGCATCAATCGTATCGTGCGGCAGACTCAGGAACAGCGAAATGCGGTTCCGCATATATTTGAAGGCCTGCGCAAAGGCGCGTTCCTTGTCCACATCGCTGCCTTCCACAGCTGCCGGATCCTCGATGCCCCAATGCGCGGTCATCGGCTGGCCAGGCCACACCGGACAGGCTTCACCCGCCGCGCTGTCGCACACGGTAAAAACAAAATCCATTTTCGGCGCATCAGCGCCGGCAAACTCATCCCAGCTTTTCGAACGGAAGCCGTCGGTTGGATAATTGAAGGCGCCAAGTGTCTTCAAGGCATAAGGATTCACGTTGCCCTTGGGCTGGCTGCCGGCGGAATAGGCATTGAAACGGCCCGCGCCATCCTTGCGCAGAATGCTCTCCGCCAAAATCGAGCGCGCCGTGTTGCCCGTGCATAGAAACAGCACGTTATAGCTGTCGCGTGTCATGGCTGTCTCCCCAGTGCCCGCGCCGCCAAGGCGCACGCCAGCGCCATGCCAGCCTTTCATGACGGTTCCATGAAAAAAGCGCCGCAGCAAGTCTGCGGCGCTTTTCCAATGTCGTCGGTGCTACGGCGCGCTTATTTCGCCGCGTAGGCTTCCTGCACATCCTCGACCGAACGCAGACCTTCACGCGGCGCGTTGACGAGCACGGCCATATTCCCGGGCTTGTGCTGGTTCTTCCACATCTTCGTGTGCGCCACCGGAATATCCTTCCACGGGAACACTTCGCTCATGCAAGGATCAATGCGGCGATTAACGATGAATTCATTCGCCGCCGTCGCCTGCTTGAGATGGGCGAAATGCGAACCCTGAATGCGCTTCTGCCGCATCCAGACATAGCGGGCGTCGAACGTGATATTGAAGCCGGTGGTGCCGGCGCAGAACACCACCATGCCGCCGCGCTTGGCGACCAGCGCCGAGACGGGAAAGGTCGCCTCGCCCGGATGCTCGAACACCATGTCGACATCCTTCTTGCCGGTGATGTCCCAGATCGCCTTGCCAAAACGGCGCGCCTCTTTCACCCAGTCATTATATTCAGGCGTGTTGACAGTCGGCATCTGGCCCCAGCATTTGTAGTCGGTGCGGTTGAGGACACCGATGGCGCCCAGGCTCTTCACATAATCGCGCCGCGTTTCATCGGCGATGACGCCGATGGCGTTGGCGCCCGACGCGGCGATGAGCTGGATGGCGTACACGCCAAGACCGCCCGACGCGCCCCACACCAGCACATTGTCGCCCGGCTTGAGGGTGTGCGGGGGATGGCCGAACAGCATGCGGTAGGCGGTGGCGAGCGTCAGCGTGTAGCAGGCGCTCTCTTCCCAGGTCAGATGCTTCGGCCGCGGCATCAGCTGGCGCGACTGCACCCGGCAGAACTGCGCGAACGAACCGTCCGGCGTTTCATAGCCCCAGATGCGCTGGCTCGGCGAGAACATCGGGTCGCCGCCATTGCACTCCTCATCGTCCCCATCATCCTGAGTGCAGTGAACGACCACCTCGTCACCCACTTTCCAGCGCTTCACCTTGGAACCGACAGCCCAGACGATGCCCGAGGCATCCGACCCGGCAATGTGATACGCGTGCTTGTGGACATCGAACATGGAGACGGGCTGCCCCAGCCCGGCCCAGATGCCGTTATAGTTCACGCCGGCGGCCATCACATAGATGAGAACTTCTTCCTCGCCGATTTCCCAGGTT
>JBOFFO010000202.1:0-3934 GCA_051648665.1 Beijerinckiaceae bacterium
GCGGAAGGGCACGGAGCACAAGGCGCAGGTCTGCCGGGGCCTTTGCAAAGAAAGCTGCAACCATGCGCCCAACAATTCAGCGCAACGTGATCAGACCTTAACTTGACTCACACCGGCGTGGGTCCATTTTTGGTTCAAATTTGAAAGGTCTGGAGGGGGCTTTTTAACCCGACTGGCCCGCCTCCCGTTGCCCACGAGCAAAGGCCCAACCCGTGATCGTGTCATCCAGCTTCGCGCGCCTCCTCTGCCCCCGCCTGTGGCGGCGTGCGGCGGCATGCGCCGCGATGACTGTCCTTTGCAACTTGCCTGCCCAGGCCCAGACCGCCGTGCGGCTGCTGCTCGACTGGCGCATCGAGGGGCCGGCGGCCATTTTTTTGCACGGCCTTGAAAAGGGCTATTACAAACAGGAAGGGCTCGATGTTGCGGTTGAACCCGGCACTGGCTCGCGTGACGCCAGCGCGAAATTGGCCAGCGGTGCGCACGATATCGGCTTTGGCGACATTACCTCCCTGATCCGCTTTCGCGACGAGAATCCTGCCAGCGACCTGAAGGCGGTCATGATCATCTATGATCGGCCCGCTGCTGCCATCATTGGCCGGCGCAGCCGCGGCATCGGTCCTGACATCGCTTCATTGACTGGCAAAAAAATCGGCGCGCCCGCCGGCGACGGCGCTTTTGCCCAATGGCCGGTGTTCAGGTCTGTCAACAAAATCGCTGACGGCGCGGTCAAGATCGAAACTGTTGGCTTCCCCGTGCGCGAACCCATGCTGGCCAGCGGCGAGGTCGATGCCGTGTTCGGCTTTGCCCACACAACGCCGATCAGCCTCAAAGCGCGCAATGTGCCCGCTGATGATCTGATTGTGCTGATGATGGCGGATTATGGTTTGGCGGCCTATGGCAATGGCCTGATCGTCAATCCCAAATTCGCTGCTGATCAGCCCGAAGCTGTGCGTGGCTTTGTGCGCGCCACGCTGCGCAGCCTCAGCGACGCGGTGGCTGAGCCTGAAGTCGCGGTTGAAGCCGCATTGCGCCGGGGCGAAAATTTGCAACGCCCGGTCGAGCTGGAGCGGCTCCGCCTTGTGATCGAACAATCCATTGTCACACCCTATACCCGCGCCAACGGTTTCGGCGGCATCGACACGGAGCGCTGGCGCACAGCCATCGACCAGATGGATCAAGCGGCAAAATTCCGCGACCGGACCCGCGCCGCTGACGCCTTCACGGACGTATTTTTGCCACGACCGGCCGAGCGGCAGCGGCCGCCGGGGGGCTGAACGGCGCATTGACGCCCGCGGCGCTGACGGGCATGCACCCCGCTTCGTGCATCGCAACCGGCTCCGCCATGCTGCCAAACATCCGCGAATATGATCGGCTCTATGCCGCTTTCCGCTGGGCGATCCCGGCACGCTATAACATCGGCGTTGATGTCTGCGACCGCTGGGCTGCCGTCGATCCGGCGCGGACAGCGATCATTGAAGCCGGCACTGACGGCACGCTCCGGCTGGTCGATTACGGCACGCTCCGCACGCGCTCCAATCAGTTCGCCAACGCCCTGCGGCGTGCCGGCATGGGCGCAGGGGATCGGGTCGCGATCATGCTGCCGCAATGCCACGAGGTGGCGGTCTGCCATATCGGCATCTACAAGACAGGCGCGATCGCGTTGCCGCTCGCCATCCTGTTCGGCGTCGATGCGATTGAATACCGGCTGCATGATGCCGGCGTATCCGCCCTGATCACCAATGCTGCCGGTCTGGCAAAACTGCGCCGCATCGAAACTTTGCCGGATTCGCTCAAATTGATTCTCAGCCTCGATGGCGACGAAGGCGCAGCGCGCGATTTCCGCAGCTTTCTTGCCCGAGAGAGCAGCGATTTCACCGCCATCGATTCCGCCGCCGACGATCCGGCATTGATGATCTATACCTCCGGCACCACCGGACATCCCAAGGGCGCGCTGCATGCTCACCGCGTGCTCCTCGGCCATCTCCCTGGCGTGCAGATGCCGCATGAATTTCTGCCGCAGCCCGGGGACCGGCTCTGGACGCCGGCGGATTGGGCGTGGGCCGGCGGATTGTTGAATGTTCTGTTGCCGGGCCTGCATTTCGGCGTGCCTGTTGTCGCGCGGAAATTCGAGAAATTCGACCCCGACGATGCCTTCCGGCTGATGCAGGATGCGGCGATCCGCAACACCTTCATTCCGCCCACAGCGCTACGCATGCTGCGCACCGTGAAAAATCCGCGCGGGCGTTATGAATTGAATTTGCGCACCGTGGCCTCCGGCGGCGAAAGTCTGGGCGAACCGACATTTGCGTGGGGCCGTGAAACGCTGGGCATGACCATCAATGAATTTTACGGCCAGACCGAATGCAACCTCGTGCTGGCCTCCTGCGCTGCCATGGGCGTGGCGGAAGCCGGAGCCATCGGCAAGGCAGTGCCCGGCCATGAGGTCGCGGTCATTCGTGACGATGGCAGCGTTTGCGAACCCGGCGAGCGCGGACAAATCGCCATCCGTCGCCCCAACCCGGTGATGTTCCTGTCCTACTGGAACAATGAAAAAGCGACACGCGAGAAATTCATCGGCGACTGGCTCGCAACCGGCGATCAGGGTCTGCGCGACGATGCCGGCTATATCCGCTTTGTTGGTCGCGACGATGACATCATCACATCGTCCGGCTACCGCATCGGTCCGGTGGAAATCGAGGACTGCCTCATTCGCCATCCTGCCGTGGCGCTGGCTGCCGCCGTGGGCAAGCCGGATCCGGTGCGCACCGAAATCGTCAAGGCCTTTGTTGTTCTGAAGTCCGGGTTCACGGCGTCAGATGCGCTGGCCGCTGATATTCAGACCTTCGTGCGCGAGCGGCTTTCGGCGCACGAATATCCGCGCGAGATTGAATTTGCGGAATCCCTGCCGCTGACCACCACTGGCAAGGTGATCCGCCGCATTCTGCGTGACGAAGCGCGTTGAAGGGCAGAGACTTTAGCGGATGGCGTTGACGGCGCTCTTGAGCCGTGCACGCAGGGAGCGGCGCATGCCCTCGCGCGTTGCGGCCAACCGTGCTGCTGCAGGTCGGTCTGCATTGGCCGCGACCATGAGATCGCCAACGCTGATGCGCTCATCCCACAATTCATCAATCATGGGATGGCCGGAAATCGCACAAGAGTCCGATAGGCTGATCCGCTGATCCTGCAAATTGATTACCGACAATTCGATCGCTAGCTGCACACCGGGCGAAAAACGCGCATAGGCATCATCATAAGCAGTCTTCCAGAAATAGGAGCGATCCCCGCTGCGCAACTGAATCGATGCAGCAATGGGAGTGCCATCCAGTTCAAGCATGTCGATGCGCACAAGACCTTCGCCGGCCATGCTCCGCACCATGGACCGTGCAAACGCGGCGACGGATGGAATCTGCATCATTGCCGTGCCTTTGCTGCCTTTCCAGCTCCGGGCTTCAATCGCCATGAAATGCTCGAACGCGGCGCGCACTCCGGCGCGGTCGTGCACAGTGCGGATGCTGAGCACACCCATCTCCGCCAGACGATTGCGCTGGCGGCGCAATTCCTTCGCTTTTTTGCTGGAAATATTCTGCGCCAGAAATTCAGGGGCAGATCGCCCCCCGCGCAGCACAGCGCGCGTGCGCGCCTCGAACGTCCGCACGGGACACGCGAGCCGCACCGCCTGCGCCCGGATCAGTGACGCAACTGGCCCATCAATCGCCAGCGCGGGGAACACCACTGCCGCTGTCTGGCCAGCCTCTTCACGAACCCATTGCATGAACCGGTCGAACACCGCCTCGGCAGCTTCAGCATCAATCAGCGGCGCGCCATTGGTCATGTAGGGGGTCAGCCACCCCCTCAGCACGGGTGCAGCGACATCGAAACGCGGCATCGCCAGCGGAAACAGGCCAAGCAGCGTTTGCCGCGCTGGGCCGTCCCA
>JBOFFO010000203.1:0-3432 GCA_051648665.1 Beijerinckiaceae bacterium
AGCTTGAGCAGGTCTGAGGGGGCACGGCCATGCCCATTGGCAGCCTGATTGCGATCTACTTTGTCATCTGGTGGATCATCCTGTTTGCCGTGCTGCCATTCGGCGTGCGCAGCCAGGTGGAGGAGGGCAAGGTCGTGCCTGGCTCCGAACCCGGCGCTCCGGTCGCGCCCAAGTTGGTGCAGAAAGCGATCTGGACCAGCGTTCTGGCCGCAGTGCTCACCGCGCTGGTCTATATCTATGCCGATGTCATTGTCGGCTGAGGCCTGAGGAACAGAGCTGGGCTCGTTTGCTGTTTGCCCATGTTTTTACTCGCCTCACCGTGCTTTTGCCGCATATCCGGCGCTTAAGGCTCCGGCGCGCTTGTCATGCCCCAGTCAATCGGGTTTGTGTGCAACCGCTTCCGGGCGGGCGAATCCCCCGCCGGCCTGACCTCATGAGCTGTAGATGCGCCTGTCCCGTTCCTTCCTGCCGATCCTTCGCGAAACCCCGAAGGAGGCTGAGATTGTATCCCACCGCCTGATGCTGCGCGCCGGCATGATCCGCCAGCAGTCCGCAGGCATCTATTCCTGGCTGCCGGTGGGCTTGCGGGTGCTGAACAATATCAACCGCGTCATCCGCGAGGAGCAGGACCGCTCCGGCGCCATCGAGCTGTTGATGCCGACGATCCAGTCGGCGGACCTCTGGCGGGAGTCTGGCCGTTACGAGGCCTATGGCAAGGAGATGCTGCGCATTAAGGACAGGCATGACCGCGACATGCTGTTCGGCCCGACCAATGAGGAGATGATCACCGACATCTTCCGCACCTATTGCCGCTCCTACAAGGATCTACCGCTCAATCTCTACCACATCCAGTGGAAATTCCGCGATGAGGTGCGGCCGCGCTTCGGCGTCATGCGCAGCCGCGAATTTCTGATGAAGGATGCCTATTCCTTCGATCTCGATCAGGCCGGCGCGCGCCACGCCTACAACAAGATGTTCATTGCTTATCTGCGCACTTTCGCGCGGTTTGGCCTGAAGCCGATCCCGATGCGCGCTGACACCGGCCCGATTGGCGGCGACCTCAGCCATGAATTCATCGTGCTTGCCTCGACAGGCGAGAGCGAGGTCTATTGCCACAACGACTATCTCGATTATGCCGTGCCTGCTGCGGACACGAATTTCGATGATATTGCCGGCGTGCAGGCGACCGTGGACAAGTGGACATCGCTCTATGCCGCGACGTCGGAAATGCATGATGCGGCGGCCTTCAGCGCGGTGCCGGAAGAGCGTCGGGCCGCAGCGCGCGGCATCGAGGTTGGGCACATCTTCTATTTCGGTACGAAATATTCCGAGCCGATGAAGGCTACAGTCACCATGCCCGATGGCAGCAGCGCGCCCGTGCACATGGGATCCTACGGCATCGGCCCGTCGCGGCTTGCTGCGGCGATGATCGAAGCCAACCATGACGACGCTGGCATCATCTGGCCGGAAGAGGCGGCGCCTTATCGTGTTGCGCTGCTTAACCTGAAGCAGGGTGACAGCGCCACTGATGCGGCCTGCGCGAAACTCTATGCCGACATGAACGCGAAGGGCATTGCTGTGCTCTACGACGACCGCGACGAGCGCCCCGGCGCAAAATTCGCGACGGCTGATCTCATCGGCATTCCGTGGCAGATCATGGTCGGCCCGCGCAGCCTCGGCGAAGGCAAGGTCGAACTGAAGCGCCGCGCCACGGGCGAGCGGACGCTGGTGCCGCTGGCTGACGCGCTGCACGCCATCGCCTGATCCATTGCAATGACCGCACCGGCACCGCCTCTGTCAGCCACAAAACCCTTTGAATCCTTTGAATGGATGATCGCGGGGCGCTATCTGCGCGCCCGGCGCAAGGAGGGATTCATTTCTGTCATCGCGATTTTTTCCTTCATCGGCGTGATGCTCGGTGTCGCAACATTGATCGTCGTGATGTCCGTGATGAGCGGTTTTCGCAAGGAGTTGCTGTCGAAAATCATCGGCGTCAATGGCCATGCCTATGTCGCGCCGATCGAGCAGGCGCTGACCGATTTCAAGGAGGTGTCCGACCGCATTGGCAAGGTGCCGGGCGTCACGCTCTCCATGCCGATGATTGAAGGGCAGGCATTTGCGTCCTCGGCCAATTCGCAGAGCGGCGGCGGCGTGATTGTGCGCGGTGTACGCGAGAGCGACATCAAGAAAATCAAATTCATCGCCGACAATATCAAGTCCGGGTCGCTCGATGGCTTCGACGTGGAAAAAGGCATCGCCGTTGGCAAACGTCTCGCTGACCAGCTTGGCGTCCATGCGGGCGATACAGTGACGCTGATCAGCCCGAAAGGCGCGTCAACGCCGTTCGGGCTTGCCCCGCGCGTCAAGGGATATCCGGTTCAGGCGATTTTCGAGATCGGCATGTCTGAATATGACGCCGCGTTTGTTTATATGCCGCTCGATGAGGCGCAGCTTTATTTCAACAAGGAGGACGATGTCACCGGCATCGAGATCTTTGTCGAGAACCCGGACCGCATGGATGACTACCGCGGCAAGATCGAAGAAGCGCTGAAGCGGCCGGGCTTTGTCTCCGACTGGCGTCAGCGCAACCGCAGTTTCTTTTCCGCGCTGGAAGTCGAGCGCAATCTGCAATTCATCATCCTGTCGCTGATCGTGCTGGTTGCGGCGCTGAACATCATCTCCGGGCTGATCATGCTGGTGAAGGACAAGGCGTCGGATATCGCCATCCTGCGCACGATGGGCGCGACGCGCGGCGCGGTGATGCGGGTGTTCCTCATCACTGGCGCGTCCATTGGCGTCACTGGCACGCTGGCCGGCATGATCCTCGGCCTTGTGTTTTGCTGGAACATCCAGGCGATTCAGACCTTCCTGTCGCGCAGCATGGGCACACAGCTCTGGGATCCGACCGTGCGGTTCCTGACCCAGGTGCCGGCAGTGATCGACCCGAAAGAGGTGTTCACCATCGTCTTGATGGCGCTGATCCTCTCGCTGCTGGCAACGCTCTATCCATCATGGAAAGCGGCCAAGACCGATCCGGTGGAGGCGCTGCGCTATGGCTGAGTCAGACCGCATGCCGGCTGTGCGCCTCACCAGCGTCGTGCGTCGCGATAAGGAAGGGGCGGGCACGCTCGATGTGCTGCGCGGCGCCGATCTGGCCCTGTATCCGGGCGAGGCGGTGGCGCTGGTCGCGCCATCGGGCGCGGGAAAGTCGACGCTGCTGCATTGTGCCGGTCTTCTGGAAAAGCCGGATGGCGGCGAAATCCATGTGCAGGGCGCCGCCACCGCTGCCATGGGCGATGCCGAACGCACAGCGCTGCGCCGTACGCAGATCGGCTTCGTCTATCAGTTTCATTATTTGCTGCCGGAATTTTCGGCGCTGGAGAATGTCTCCATGCCGCAGCGCATTGCGGGGCTGGATCGCAGCGAGGCTGA
>JBOFFO010000204.1:0-8091 GCA_051648665.1 Beijerinckiaceae bacterium
CAAGCAGACCCTGCATGGGCCACCCACCTAGCTCAAGTCAATTCAACAGCCAGCGGCCACCCGGACGCTGCATGGCTGACCGGCGATGTTTTTTGCCCGCTCGCTCTTGTATCGCGCCTCCGGTCGCGAAACGATGCCCTATCCAGATTCTGTGATTATTGAAAGGAAAGCGGCGTGCAGGCCCTGTTCATCGGTCAGACCTACATCGACGTGGTGTTCATCACCGACCACATTCCGACCGGCGATGAAAAGCATGTGGCGCAGGACTATGCCGTGTCGTTTGGCGGCAATGCGGTCACGGCGGCCTTCGCCTGCGCGCGGCTCGGCGTCGCGCCCGACCTGCTGACCTCCTATGCCGACGACTGGCTGGGCCGGATGTTCCTCGACATGGCCCGGAAATATGACATCTCGGTCCATGCGCGGAAGGTGCAGGAATCCTCGCTGTCCATCGTCCTGCCGAAGGACGGCAAACGCGCCATCGTGCGCTGCCGTGACGATCATTACCTGCACCCCTTTCCAGCCCTTAATCTGGATGGTTGCCGCGGCCTGCATCTCGACGGCCACCAACCCGACGCCGCGCTCCACTATGCCCGCGCCTGCCGGGAGAAAGGCATCCTGACCTCGCTGGATGGCGGCGGCGTCCGGGAAAACACGGCCGACCTGCTGGGCTTCATCGATGTCGCGGTGGTCTCGGAGCGCATGTGTGAACAGATGGCTCTTAGCCCGGCGGCGATGCTCGATCATCTCAAGGGCAAAGGCTGCCGGATCGGCGGCGTTACGCTCGGCGAACGCGGCATGCTTTGGTACGATGAGACCGGCTCAGTTTCCACCTTGCCCGCGCTGGCTGTGCCATCCGAGCGGGTGATCGACACCAACGGCGCCGGCGACGTCTTCCACGGAGCCTATATGTATTCCTATTTGGCCCGGCCTGGCCTCGCCTGGCGCGAACATTTCATCTTTGCACGCGCTGCTTCGGCCCATAAAATCCAGAAGCTGGGCAATGAGGCGGGAATCCCGACTTTGGCAGATGTGCAAACCGCCATCGCCGCTTTCGCGGAGTCTGGTCCGGAGTCTTGAAACTTTCTCGCGCCAATGCCGCAAAATCAGGCAACGCGCAAAACCATTGGTTCAGAGTTTGTGCGGTAACGCACATTTCCGACATAAAAAAGCGGTCACCTGCTTGTGATGCCTATGACCGCACCGTGCGTGTCTTCTCGATTCCTCGTTCCTGACTGCCCGTAAAAGGATTGATCCGATGTCAAAACTCTCCAGTCCCCGCCTGCTGAGCACAGCCCTGCTGGCTGCTGCACTGACCTGGGCCGCAGTGCCGCCACGCGCAGCGCTGGCGCAAACCGTGTCGATTGAATCGCTTTCCTTTGGCGGGGCCGGATCCGGGTTCAAAATTCCAAAGATCGAGATTGATGGCTCCAGCCTGTCACAGACTGAAGTCACACAGCTGCTCGGTGCGCGCGATCCCAAGTCGGTCCTTGCCGGTTTGCAGAAACTGAATGCGCGGGCGATCCGCGTGCCGGAAATGCGGCTGGAACAAACCATCGCTTTTGGCGACGGCGAGAAGATGACGAACACCACGGTGTATCGTAATTTCACGATGAACAATGTTGTGGCCGGCAAAGCGGCCTCCATCGATATTGCTGGCGGCACCTTTGAAGGCATGGACGCCAAGAAGGGAAAGATCAGCGGCACCTTCGGCCGCATGGCTGCCGAAGAATTTGATGTCCCGACGATGATCCGTTTCTTCATCGAGGCGGCCGGCCCAGGCGACAACGCAATGCGAACGGTGTATCGGAATTTTACGTTCGACGGCATGAATTTCAAACTGCCGGAGAATGCCGAACTGGTGATTGGCCGCATGAATGTCGGCGATGCCAAGTTGCGGCTGATGCGTCAGCCCTTGAGTGAATTCTTCGCTTTCATGGACGCCAACAAGGACAAGAAGAAGCTCAGCGCCGCCGAAACCAAGCAGATGATCAGCATGGTCACGGGTTTGCTTGACGCGATGGAAACGAGTGCAGCGACCATTGATGGGTTCAAGGTGCGCGGCCTCGACAAGAATAAAAAGCCTATCGATGTCTCTGCCGACCGTTTCAAGGTTGGGCCATACGCGAACCGCGTCTATCCGGCGTACGATATTGAGAACATTTCGATCAAGGCGCCTGATGGCTTTATGAAGATCGGGCGTGCCGGCTTCAAGCAGATGGACTTCAACGGCACGATGAAGGCGCTCGAATCGGCTGGCGATGGCGATTTTGAGAAATGGGCGGAAGCGAACTGGCGCTCGCTGATCCCGGCGTTCGCCGGGTTCTATATCGGCGGCCTCGACTTTGACCTTCCGGATGAGAAGAACAAAGGCCAGCGGATCAAGGGCAAACTTGCCGATTTTGATGTGACACTGGGCAAATATGTCGGCGGCATTCCCACCGATATTTCATCACACATCAAGAATCTCGCTATCGAGATTCCGGGCAATACCAAGGAACAGGGGCTGAGAACGCTTCTCGATCTCGGCTATAAAGCTATCGATATCGGCGCCAATTTCTCAACCCAATGGGACGAAGCCTCAAAGACGATCAAGCTCAAGTCGCTTGGCATCGAAGGCGTGAATATGGGTGCAATCACGTCTGCATCGACCTTGGGTGGCGCGGTGAAAGAACTCTTCACTGGCGACAAAAACCAGATGCAGCTGGCCGCGCTGGGACTGACCGTGAAAGATATCGACATCAAGGTCGTCAACAGTGGCCTGCTGGACAAACTCATCGCCACGGAAGCGGCCAAAGGGAAAAAGACGCCGGATCAGTTGAAGAAAGAAATTGCCGGTATGGCGCAACAGCTTATTCCGGCATTCCTCGGCGGCTCGGATTCGGCGACAGCCGTTGGCCGTGCCGTAGCGCAGTTTGCCCAGTCTCCCCGCTCGCTGATCGTCAACGCCAAGGCAAAGGAACCGAACGGGATTTCGGTTCTGGAAGCAGCGATGGCGTCCGGCAATCCACTGGCGCTGCTGCCGAAGATCGATATTTCCGCCAAAGCGGAATAATCGCTTTTACCGCTCGCCAAGAGGCCGCGCCGCGTGCGCGGCCTTTTCATTTAAGCCAGCAGATGAGCGAAGCGTTCGCGATGCGCGCCGATATGGGCCGGCAATTCCTTGGTTATATCGGCCATGCGTAGTTTCACATCCGGGATCAGCAACCCGCGCCCCGATGCAATCAGCCCCTCGATACGATCCTCGGCGATAAACTCCGGCGTATTGAATTCCTGATGGGAATAGGAGCGGATTTTTTCAGCCACATCGGCGGCGCTTCCCATCGAGGTGAAATGCCAGCCGCCATCCTCTATGAGGTTATAACGCACGGGGTGACGGAACACGCCGGTGCTCTGCCACGCGCGCATCAGCGGACCCATCCACGGCGCGGATTTCGATGGAATAGCCTTTAATTTCCGCAAGGCCTGCGGATCACGCAGCAGGTGGCGCGGCACCATGCGCGAGCCGAGCCACCAGATAAATCCGTCCCGGTGAAGGTTCAGCCGGTGATGAAATTCCTGCATGCCGAAAACGGTAAAGGCATTGGCGCCGCTGCCATCGGCCAGCACACGCTCCAGCGCCGTGCGGCGGGGAATTTCATCCACATCCGAGATTATGACGAAATCATCCGGCGCAGCATCGCCGAGACCACGCATGATGGCGCGGCGCTGATGAAACTCACGATCCCACGCGCTGCGGGCCGGCGGAAAATCATCCACAACCACATGGATGATCTTGTCGAAGAACGGCGCGAAGCGGTCACGGTTCTCCATGAAGGTCAGCGGCTTGGGCTTGCCCGCAAAGGTCTGCGTTGCCTCGACAATGACGAAGCGATCGACCACCGGCGCCAGCTCGTTGAGCCGGATCTCCAGCACATCCAGTTCCTTGAAAAAGGTGAAGCCATCAAAGACGCGCTGGCGCACAGGATCGATTCCGGCAGGCTGTCACAGCCCGATCGGGCGTTGTCATAGCCAAGCCGCGCGGCTTAGCAAGCCGCTCCGCTGGGCAAGTCCCTTGCACTCGGTTGACGGCCCGGCAGGGGGTGTCTAGCAGGAGCGAAACCCCTGCCGGTCCGCGCCCGCCCGCGCGTCTCCGTCCTGTCCCGCACCGAGCAGAAATGCCTGTTTGCCATGCTGATTAGCCCCACTGACGCCATTCCGAAGATCATTCATCTGACCTATGCCGCTGACCGGCTGACGGATATGGAGCGGGATTGCATCGCCCGGATCAAGCGGCTGCATCCGGAATGGACGATCATGGAATGGGCTGAGCCGGTCGATCCGGCACCGTTCATTCTGAGCCGACTTTGGCCTTTGTGCCGTAACGGGGCGCAGCGCGCCGACCTCATCCGCCTTGAAGCGGTCTATAACCACGGCGGCATCTACCTCGATGTGGATATGGACGTGTTGCAGCGGCTGGACCCACTGCTGAGCCTCGGCTTTTTCGTCGGCACGGAGGATGGACGGCGATTGACCAATGCCACCTTCGGCGCGCCCAAGGGTCACCCTGCCATCAAGGCGATGATCGATGTCGTCGCGGCCTACACCCAGGCTGATCTCAATGTCTCTGCCGACGTTTCGACCGGGCCAGGCCTGTTTTCCCGGACGCTGCGCTTCCGCACCGATGTGACCGTTGTGCCGCGCTCGACATTCTATCCTTACAATTGGGACGAGGATGCGCCCGAGACCTTTCACCCTGCAACCTTTGCGGTGCATCGCTGGAGCGGAAGCTGGAAATCGGCGGGCAGCAAGGGCGGATGGAAAGCCCTGCGCAAAAAGCTGAAGGCGTCCTTCCGTAAACGCTTCAATGCCGCGTTCGACGTGAACAAAATTGTCTTGAAGCGGCAGGTGTCGCGCTCCTATGCGCAGCGCGTGATGTATCCGATGAGCGGGCCGATCATCACCCGCAACATCCACGATCTGCACATGTGCGTCGATGGCGACGACATGACGGTGACCACGCCGCTGCTGCTCAACGGTTATTATGAGTTTGAAGAAGAGCTCTTTCTCTATCGCTGGATGAAGCCGGGCGACTGGTTTGTCGATGTCGGCGCAAATTGCGGCGTACTGAGCTTGCTGGCGGCGAAAATGGTCAAGCCATTCGGTCGCATTATCGCTTTTGAACCCAACCCGCGCGTGCGAGCGCTGCTGAACAAATCCATCGCCCTGAACTGGTTTCAGGATCGCGTGCGCGTTACGCCACATGCGGTCGGCAATGCGTTTGCCGCAATGAAACTGTTCGTGCCGCAATCCATTTCCGGTGCGGCCTCACTCGTGTTTGACCGCGGGAGCCAATCCAACGATCTGATGGATGAGACAATCCGTGAAGGCCAGAATGTGGACGTACAGGTGGTGGCGCTTGATGGTTTCCTTCCCCCGGCGCTGCGGTTCCGGTTGCTGAAAATGGATGTGGAGGGTTTCGAGCCGGAAGTGATGGAAGGCATGAGCCAGATCATTGCGACGCGACGCGCTGACGCCATCATGGTTGAAGCCTCGCCGGAGATTGCTGGCGATCGCTGGCCGGCGCTCAATGAAAAAATCAAAGGCATCATTGCCGCCGGCTATTCGTCCCACAAACTCGACCGGCGCGGCGCTCTCGTTGCGGTGCCATGGGAAAAGGCAGGCTTTCTGGAAAACACCCGGAACTGGATATTCGTGTCAAAGGACGCGCATCTGCCGTGAACGCAGAGCCGGCGGAGAAGCGTGATGCGGGTGATCGGTACTATCTGATCGACCTTCTGCGGGCTTTTGCAGCCTTTGCCGTACTGTTCTGGCATTTTCAGATTTTTGCACATTTCGATCCAGTGACGCAGAGCGTATTGCCTGATCGCGCCGCGCTCCCGCTACATTCATTGGCAAGTGCGTTCTATTATCACGGCCATTGGGCGGTGCAGCTATTCTGGGTGATCTCAGGCTTTGTGTTTTTTGCGACCTACACGCCACGTGGTCAGACCACCACGGCATATTCCTTTTTTGTACACCGGCTGGCCCGGCTCTACCCACTGCATTTTGTAACCCTACTGATTGTCGCACTCCTGCAGCTCGTCAGCATTTATAAGCTCGGCACATTTCAGGTGTATCCATTTAACGATCTGCGCCATTTCGTCCTGCAACTTTTCATGGCGTCCCATTGGGGCCTACAGAAGGGGTTCAGCTTCAACGGGCCGATCTGGTCTGTTTCAGTTGAAATCCTGATTTACGGTGCGTTTTTTCTGGTGTTGCGCTTCGCCGCGCGGGATCACCGCGCATACGCAATGACTACCCTTGTCTTGCTGGTCATCGGCTTTTTTACGCGCCGCCATACCATCGGCCAATGCCTGTTTTATTTCTTTTGTGGCGGCGCAACCTGGCTACTGCATCAACGCATCCGCCGCGAATGGACGCATCTTGCACGGCCAATACTTGCGGGATTCATTGCCGCAGCAATGGCCGCCCATGTCTGGCTGCAAACATTTCAACCCAATGCCGCATCGCATCTGAGCTTCGCCCTGATGTTTACGGCACTGGTTCTGGCATTGGCGCAGCTTGAACAAAGTATAGCTGCGCCCTGGTTTCGTAAGGCGCAACCGCTCGGCGATCTTACTTACGGCCTGTATCTCTGGCATATGCCGCTGCTGATCGGCACGATCATCGTTATGGATATTTACAAAATTTCGCGCGACGCCGCCGATAGCCTGTGGTTTCTATTGGCATTTCTCGCCGCCGTGATCGCACTGTCGCGGCTTGGATTTGTATATCTGGAAAAGCCGGCAAACGCTACAATCAAGCGGCGCCTGCTCCGGGGTTAATTCGGCGGGTTCAACCGAATATGCAGTTCACGCAACTGCTTCGGCGTCACCTCACTGGGAGCGCCCATGAGCACATCAAGCGCCTGCTGGTTCATCGGGAACAATGAAATTTCGCGCAAGTTCTGCGTGCCGCACAACAGCATGACAATGCGGTCCACGCCGGCGGCCATGCCGCCATGCGGCGGCGCGCCATACTGGAACGCGCGATACATGCCGCCGAACCGGTCGATCACCGTCTGCTCGGAATAGCCGGCGAGTTCAAACGCCTTCACCATCGCTTCCGGTTTGTGGTTGCGGATGCCGCCGGACGCAATCTCGAATCCGTTGCAGACGATGTCGTACTGAAACGCCTTGATCGTCAGCGGGTCCTGCGACTGCAGCGCTTCAAGCCCGCCCTGCGGCATGGAGAAGGGGTTGTGCGAGAAATCGACCTTCTTGTCCTCGTCATTATATTCAAACATCGGAAAATCGACGATCCACGCCAATTCATAGCGCTCTTTGTCGATGAGGTTCAAATCCTCACCGACCTTGTTGCGGGCGTTGCCGGCGAATTTCGCAAATTTTTCCGGGTTGCCGGCAACGAAGAAGGCGGCATCGCCCTCCTTCAGGCCGAGCATTTGCCGAATTTGTTCCGTCCGTTCCGACCCAATATTCGTGGCGATTGGTCCTGCGCCGACCGGTGCGACAACGTCCGGCCGCCGTTCATTTCCGCGAGTGTTATCGACAACATTTTGAATGATATTCAGCGTCTCAGGTGAGCGCCAGAAAATATACCCCAGCCCCGGCTGGCCCTCGCCTTGCGCCCAGGAATTCATGCGGTCGCAGAAGGCGCGACTGCCGCCCGATGGCGCAGGAATGGCCCAGACCTGATTTTTCTCGTCCTCCAGCATGCGGGCGAAAATCTTGAAGCCCGACCCACGGAAATGTTCGCTCACATCCGCCATTTCCAGCGGCGCGCTGGTGTGCGGGTTGCGCACGCGCAGATCGGGCTTGTCAGAACCGTATTTCTTCATCGCCTCGGCATAGGGAATGCGGGGCCATTTCCCCGTCACCGGCTTGCCGTTGGCGAAATCGGAGAACACGCCGGTGATCACCGGCTCCATGGTCTGGAAAATATCTTCCTGCTCCACGAAGCTCATTTCCACGTCAAGCTGGTAGAATTCGCCCGGCAGGCGATCTGCGCGCGGGTCTTCGTCGCGGAAGCACGGCGCGATCTGGAAATAGCGGTCGAAGCCCGCCATCATCAAGAGCTGCTTGTATTGCTGCG
>JBOFFO010000205.1:0-12722 GCA_051648665.1 Beijerinckiaceae bacterium
ATCTATCTGGCATTTTTTCTGCCCATGATCGGCTTGCGCGTGCTGCTTGTGCAAAGCGGTGCAGCCGTGACTTTGGGCGCTGGAACAACCGGGCTTCTGGTGTGGACTGGCGCTGCGATCATCCCCCTGCTGATGCACCCGCTTGCCCTGCGATTTGGACTGCGTTTTCTGTTCGAGCGTCCCGCATGGGCGCGCTATGCGCCATCGCAGCAGCCAAGACTCGAACCAGCGGAATAATCAAAGGAACACAGCCACCTCATCGAGGGTTTTTTTGCTGATCGCTGGCACATGCGCATCACGCGCGGGATAGCCGGCGACCAGCAGGATCAACGCCTTTTCATGGTCAGGCCGGTCGCAAATCCGGTTGAGAAATCCCATCGGGGATGGCGTGTGCGTCAATGTCGCCAACCCGGCATGATGCAGGGCAGCAATCAGAAATCCGGTGGCGATGCCGACCGATTCGGGCATGTAATAGTGTTTGATGCGTGCGCCATCAGGGCCAATGCCATAACGCTGGCCGAAAATCGCGATGAGCCACGGGGCGGTTTCGAGGAATGGCTTGCGCCAATCCGTGCCAAGGGGCGCGAGCGCCTCCAGCCATTCTGTGCCGGCGCGCCCGGAATAAAAGGCTTTCTCCTCTTCTTCCGCCGCTGCGCGGATTTGCGATTTTACCGCCGCGTCGCCGATGCAAACAAATGTCCAGGGCTGCTGGTTAGCGCCTGACGGCGCGCCAGCCGCCGTCATCACCGCATGCTCGATCAGCGCGCGCGGGACGGGCCGGTCGGAAAAATCGCGTACCGTGCGCCGGCGCTGCATCAGCGCCCGGAACTCGGCGGCACGCTGCATCATCGCGGCGGATGTGTGCTCAACGAAAGCCAAGGGCTGCATGGCCTGATCGGACATCGCGTTTTCCTGCTTCAAAACTCATGCGCGGCGGCATGGATGGTGCGGACAACATGGCGGAAAAGGTCGCGCCAGCCAATCAAGTGTGGTTAATGTGGCAGAATGAACAAGCCTGCCGTTTCCTCCCAGCCCGCTTCGCGTCCGGTCAAGGCCGGCGACCATGTTTTTCTGGTCGACGGCTCCTCTTATATTTTCAGGGCCTATCACGCGCTGCCGCCGCTGACGCGCAAATCCGATGGCCTGCCGGTCGGCGCGGTCTCCGGCTTTTGCAACATGATGTGGCGGCTGCTGCGCGAAACCGTGGCCGGCGAAAAGCCGACCCATCTGGCGGTGGTGTTTGATCATTCCGCCGTGACGTTTCGCAATGCCCTATATGACCAGTACAAGGCCAACCGCACAGAACCGCCGGAGGATCTGCGGCCGCAATTCGGGCTGGTGCGCGCAGCCGTGCGCGCGTTCGATATTGAATGCATCGAGCAGAACGGATTTGAGGCTGATGATCTGATTGCCACCTATGCGCGGCTGGCGCGCGAGGCTGGCGCGACCTGCACCATTGTGGCGTCCGACAAGGACCTGATGCAGCTCGTGCGCGCTGGCGTCACCATGTACGACTCGATGAAGGAAAAGCGCATCGGCCCGGCAGAAGTTGTCGACAAATTCGGCGTCCCGCCAGAAAAGGTCGTCGAGGTGCAGGCGCTCGCCGGCGATTCCATCGACAATGTGCCGGGCGTGCCAGGCATCGGCATCAAGACCGCCGCGCAACTTGTGGCCGAATATGGCGATGTGGAGGGCATTATTGCTGCCGCGCAAAGCGGTGCGATCAAGCAGCCGAAGCGGCGCGACGCCATTATCGAGAATGCAGAGAATGCCCGCATTTCCCGCAAGCTCGTGCTACTCGACGACCATGTGCCGCTGACGACGCCGATTGATGATCTCGGCATCCATGATCCGGAGCCGAAAAATCTGGTCGCGTTCCTGAAAGCGATGGAATTCACGACCATCACGCGGCGCGTCGCAGAAACCTACGACATCAATGCTGGGCTGATTGAACCGGACCCGCGTTTCGTTGGTGACAGTGCGTGGATCGCCAAGGACGGATCGGCGATGGATAGCGCTGCGCGGACGCAGGCTCTTTCGAATGCGCCAGCCGCTCCACAACGCCAAACCTCTGCAGACAACTTTGACCCGGGAATGAATGGGCATACGCCGCAGGCGCTGGCGGAAACACGCCGGGCTGCTGCGCTGGCCGATCCGGTGAAGACAGATGGCTACGAGACGGTTCTGACCATGAGCCAACTCGATACATGGATCGCGGCGGCCCATGATCAGGGCTTTGTTGCGTTCGACACCGAGACGGATTCGCTCGACCCGATGCAAGCAACTTTGGTTGGCATTTCGCTGGCGCTCGCGCCGGGGAAAGCCTGCTATATTCCATTCGCTCACAAAGATGCCGCCGCTTCCGATCTGTTCGGCGGCGGGCTCGTCAAGGGTCAGCTTGATGCACGGGCGGCATTGGAAAAACTGAAGCCGCTGCTTGAAGATCCATCCGTTATCAAGATCGGGCAGAATATCAAATTCGACATGTTGCTGCTGATGCAGCATGGCGTTGCCGTCGCCCCCATCGATGACACCATGTTAATGTCTTACGCGCTCGATTCCGGGCTGAACGGGCATGGCATGGATGAGCTTTCAGAAAAACATCTCGGCCATAAACCCATTGCCTTCAAGGATGTGGCGGGCAGCGGCAAGTCCGCAGTCACCTTTGACCGCGTGCCGCTTGATCGCGCGGTCGCCTATGCCGCCGAGGATGCGGATGTGACCTTGCGGCTGGCGCGTGTGCTGAAGCCGCGCCTTACAGCTGAGCATTTTACGACGGTGTATGAAACGCTGGAGCGCGGCATGCCGGCGGTGCTGGCGCGCATGGAGCAGCGCGGCATCATGATCGACCGCGCCATCCTCGCGCGGCTGTCCAGCGATTTTGCGCAGGGCATGGCGCGGCTGGAAGACGAAGCCTACGAACTGGCGGGCGAAAAATTCAACATCGGCTCGCCGAAGCAACTGGGCGACATTCTGTTTGGCCGCATGGGTCTGCCAGGCGCGAAAAAAACCGCCAGCGGCCAGTGGGGTACAGGCGCCGGTGTATTGGAAGAGCTTGCGGAACAGGGCCATGCCCTGCCCGCCAAGATTCTGGAATGGCGGCAATTGTCGAAATTGAAATCGACCTATGCTGACGCGCTGCCAACATACATTCACCCGGATACGGGCCGTGTGCACACTTCATTCGCGCTCGCAGCCACCACGACTGGCCGCCTCTCCTCTTCGGAGCCGAATATCCAGAATATTCCGATCCGCACGGAAGAAGGCCGCAAAATCCGCCGCGCCTTCATCGCCGCGCCGGGTCACAAGCTGATTTCGGCTGATTATTCACAAATCGAGTTGCGCATTCTCGCGCATATCGCCGATATCCCGCAGTTGAAGAAAGCCTTTGCAGAAGGCGTCGATATTCATGCCATGACCGCATCGGAGATGTTCGGCGTGCCGGTGGCGGGCATGGACCCGATGATCCGGCGGCGCGCAAAGGCCATCAATTTCGGCATTATCTACGGTATTTCCGCTTTCGGCCTCGCCAATCAGCTCGGCATCCCGCGCGAAGAGGCGGGTGCCTATATCCGGCAATATTTCGAGCGTTTTCCCGGCATCCGCGCCTATATGGATTCCACCAAGGCGTTCGTGCGCGAGAACGGATTTGTGACGACAATTTTTGGCCGGCGCTGCGCCTATCCGCAAATCCGCTCACCGAATGCATCGGAGCGCGCCTTCATGGAGCGCGCAGCGATCAATGCGCCGATTCAAGGGTCGGCCGCCGACATCATCCGGCGCGCCATGCTGCGCATGGATGCGACTCTGGCGCAGGCGAAACTCGACGCGAAAATGCTGTTGCAGGTGCATGACGAGCTGGTGTTCGAGGTGCCGGATGCGCAGGTGGACCAGGCCATTCCCGTCATTGCCAGCGTGATGGAAAAAGCGGCGGAGCCTGCCCTTCAGCTTTCTGTGCCTTTGCAGGTGGACGCGCGTGCGGCCCAGAATTGGGACGAGGCGCACTGAAACGCTGACGGGCTTATCCTAGCTGCGCCAACGCACGAGCGCTGCATTGACGACGGCGGCGCCATTGGTGCCTTTTTCCAACGCCATCACGGCGAGGCGGCCATTGGCGAGGCGCACAGGCAAATCAATCCAGTTCGCGCTTTCCAGCAATGAGATATTGCGCTCCACGTCTGCGGGCAGCTTGGACAGGCCGACGAGGAAGAAATTTTCCATCACCGGCACCTGCAGCGCGATGAGCGGCGTGCCACGCTGATTTTCTTCCTGCTTCATTTGTGGCGGCGTCGCGAGTTCCTTCACGCTGCCGCCGCCGCTGCGGAAATTGAATCGCACTTCCATGAGGTGCGACGCCGAAAGCGCAGGATCAAGGTTGCGGCGGATCGTCATTTCGATCCCCAGCGACCGCTCCGGAAAATCCGCATCAATGCGTACCACGGTTTCCGGCGGCTGGCCGGCGCCGACGCTCACCGTATCGAGCCGCCAGATCGTGCGTCCGATAATCTGGGTAGGCTCGCCGGGCTTGTCCGGATTTTCTTCGTAAAAAATGCCACGCTGCGCCACGGGCAAGGGCGTCGTTTCCGGCGTCACTGGACCTGACGGGGTTGGCGCTGGCCCGTCTGCGACCCGCTCTCCGACCTTCCCTGGTTGAGAATCGGGCGGCGCTACAGGCTGACTGTCTGTAACCGGTTGCGGCGGCGCTGGCTGGGCAATGACCGTGGAAGACGGAGCATTGGGGCCTGGCGGCATCGTCCGGGACGGGTCGGTGCGCGTCATGAACGCCAGCGCTGCAACGCCAAGCGCAGCGACGATGGCTACGGCAGCAACGAGAATGGCGCGGTTTGACCCGCGCGGACGCTGGCTATCCTGCAATGGCGCAGGGCGCGGCGCCATCGGGCGGATGGACGGCGCAGGCTGCGATGCAGGCGGAGCGACGTCCGTCGGCGTAGCCGGTTCGGCTGCGGCAGAAGTGGCCGCCTTGGTGATAACCGGTGCTGCCTCGATTCTCCCCTCAGCCGGTTCCTGACCCGGCACGTCGCCGGAAAGGATTTCCGCCTCGACGCGGGCGATGGCTTCATCCAGCGCCAGCTCTTCGGCCTCCAGCACCTCGGGTCCAACCGGGGGCTGAATGCCTTTCAAGTGATTCATCAGGGCGTTACGCGCACGCTCATAGACCGGCGCCCGCTCATCGGCGCGCGCGTCCTTCAGCGCTGCAACAGCGCGGGCAATGAGCGGGTAGTAATCGGCCATGACTGGACCCGTTGAACGAGGGGGACTGTTCCGTCAACCCTCGAACGGATTCTGGACCAAAATTGTGTCCTGCCGTTCCGGGCTGGTCGAAACAAGAGCGATGGGTGTTTCGATCAGTTCCTCGACCCGGCGCACATATTTGATGGCTTCTGCTGGCAGTGCAGCCCATGACCGGGCGTTGGCGGTCGATCCCTTCCAGCCCGGAATGGTCTCATATACCGGCTCCAGCCGGGCCTGCGCGCTTTCGCTGGCGGGCATATAGTCGATCTCCTGCCCGTCGAGCCGATAGCGCACACAGACGCGGATCTCATCAAAGCCATCCAGCACATCGAGCTTGGTGAGCGCGATGCCGTTGATGCCTGACGTTTTGGCAGTCTGGCGCAACAGCACCGCATCGAGCCAGCCGCAGCGGCGCGGGCGACCTGTGACGGTGCCAAACTCGCGGCCACGCTCGCCGATGCGCTTGCCGACATCATCGAATAGCTCAGTCGGGAACGGCCCCTCTCCCACCCGGGTCGTGTAGGCCTTGGCTATGCCCAGCACATAGCCAACAGCGCCCGGCCCAAGGCCGGAGCCGGTGGCGGCCTGCCCCGACACGGTGTTGGACGAGGTCACATAGGGGTAGGTGCCGTGATCGACATCGAGCAGTGCGCCTTGCGCTCCCTCGAACAGGATGCGGCGGCCGGCGCGGCGATGCTCGTCAAGCATCCGCCAGACCGTGTCCATATAGGGCAGCACCTTCGGCGCAATCGTCATCAGCTCTTCAAGGATGACACGGGCGGAAATCTCCTGCCGCCCCAGCCCGCGCCGGAGCGCGTTGTGGTGTGCCAGCAACCGCTCGACCTTGCACGGCAGTTCCGCCGGATCGGCGAGGTCCATGACGCGGATGGCGCGGCGACCCACCTTGTCCTCGTAGGCCGGGCCGATGCCGCGCCGTGTCGTGCCGATCTTGGTGCCTTCACTGGCATCCTCGCGAAGGCCGTCCAGATCACGATGCAGGGAGAGGATCAGCGCTGCATTGTCAGCGACGCGCAGATTGTCGCGGGTGATGGCGACGCCCTGCGCTGTCAGCTTCTCGATTTCGCTAGCGAGCGCATAGGGGTCGAGCACGACACCATTGCCGATGACCGAGAGCTTGCCGGGGCGGACAATGCCGGAGGGCAGCAGCGAGAGCTTGTAGGTCACGCCGTCGATGACCAGCGTGTGCCCGGCATTGTGACCGCCCTGAAAGCGCACCACCACATCGGCCTGCTCGGACAGCCAGTCCACCAGCTTGCCCTTGCCCTCGTCGCCCCACTGGGCGCCAACCACCACAACATTGGCCATCACGATCTCTCCTATGCGCCAAGCCTTGCGGCCGCGCGCAAACGAAAAAAGCCCCGGCACGATGCGCCGGGGCTTGTGCGGCCTGCGCTTAAAGCAAACGCGTGCAGGCGGCAAGAACCGGTCCCCCGGAAATGGCATCCGGACATTCTGCGGTGGATGAAGTGTTGCATGAAGTTGCAAGCACAAGCCTGCGGATTGACGCCCGGAGTGAAGGGCCTACCCTCGCCTTCCCATGCGACTCATGCCAGCCTGAACCTCTGATGTCCGCAACGCCCGCAATCGATTCTGCGCTTGCTGCCGCCCTCGCAAGGCTCGCCACGGCGGTGGACAGCCTCGATTCGGCGGTTCGCCGGCGCAAGGCACGGGAGGCTGCTAGCGCGGATGCTGGCACAGAACTGGCGCTGATGCAGGAAGACCGGGCGCGGCTGGCGGAAGAGCTAGACTCAGCGCTCGACCGCCTCAACCGCCTTGACGCCGCAGCGGCGGAATCCGCGCAGCGCATAGACCTGGCAATGGCGCAGGTGCGCACTGTCCTCGACGATACGGCAAGTGGGGCCTGAGCGATGGCGCAGGTCAACATCTCAGTTGCCGGGAAAATCTACCGCATGTCGTGCGGTGATGGCGAGGAAGAACATATCGCGGCGCTCGCCGATGTGCTCGACAAGAAAATTAGCGCTTTGCGCGAGGCGTTTGGCGACATCGGGGAAATGCGCTTGCAGGTCATGGCTGCGCTTTATTTCGCTGATGAAATGGCTGATCTGAAAAAACGCCTGGCCCAAGTGGAGGGCCAGATCGGTTCGGTGCAATCGGATGCCACCGCCGATGTGCAGGCGATGCGCGCAGAAATGGTGCGTGTCGCGAAGGCGATCGATGGCATGGCCGCACGGATCGAAAACGCTGCGAAAGCTATTGGCTGAAATTCTCTGAACGGATTCGTTTGATCCAAAGTCGCGACCGCGTTCTTTACAAACCCTTATGGCTTTTTTCTGACGGGTTTGCTTCACGCAAAGTGGTGCCCACTTTGCTTGCAAACCCTATGGCTTTTTCCTGACGGGTTTGCTTCACGCAAAGTGGTGCCCACTTTGCTTGCAAACCCTATCGGAACGCCGGCTCGTCAAAAGCGCGCAGCTTGCGGGAGTGCAGCTGTTCGCGGCGGGTGCGCAGCAAATCCAGCGTTTTTAATCCAATATCGAGATGCTGCCCTACAGCGCGGTCATAGAAGGCGTTCGCCGCGCCCGGCAGCTTAATTTCTCCGTGCAACGGCTTATCCGACACACATAGCAACGTGCCGTAAGGCACGCGGAAACGATAGCCCTGCGCCGCGATGGTGCCCGATTCCATATCCACAGCGATGGCGCGGGAGAGATTGATGCGCCGGCGCTCCTTGCTCCAGCGCAGCTCCCAGTTGCGGTCATCATAGGTCACCACAGTGCCGGTGCGCAGCCTCTGCTTCAGCGAATCTCCGGATTCGCCAGTGACGATTTTCGCTGCGTCCTGCAACGCCACCTGAATTTCCGCCAGTGCCGGAATGGGAATTTCCGTCGGCACGATCGCGTCGAGAATATTATCCTGCCGCAAATAGGCATGCGCCAGCACATAATCGCCGATCTGCTGGGTCTGGCGCAAACCGCCGCAATGACCGACCATCAGCCAGCAATTCGGCCGCACGACGGCGAGATGATCGGTAATTGTTTTGGCGTTCGCTGGACCGACGCCGATATTCACCAGCGTGACGCCCTGCCCGCGCGCGGTGACGAGGTGATAGGCCGGCATCTGGTAACGGTGCCAGGTCGACTGCGCCACCAGGGCCGCTGCTTCTTCCGTACCCATGCCGCGCTTGATCGTAATGCCACCGGGTAAAACCAGCGCCTGATAGGCATTTTGTTCCTGCAACTGCTGCAACGACCATTTGATGAACTGATCGACATAGCGGTGGTAATTCGTCAGCAGGATCCAGCTTTGCACCTGCCGCCAGTCGCTGCCCGTGTAATGAACGAGGCGGCGCAGGGAAAAATCAACACGCACCGCATCAAACAGCGCCAGCGGCCGCGCATGATGTTCGCGATATTCCCACTCGCTGTCAGCAATTTCATCGCCAACCGTTGTCAGCATCGGCACGGGAAAATGCCGCGCCAGCTCTACGGCCGTCACACCGCCACGCCCCAGTTCATCGCCGCGCTCAAACACGTAGGGGTAGGGAATATCCTGATCGGACCGGCGCACATGAATCGTCGCGCCATACTCCGCCGCCAGCGGTTGCAATTGTTCCAGCAGGTAGGCACGGAAATCACGGGGATGGGTGACGGTCGTTGCATATTCGCCCGGCCCGGCAAGCTTGGCGAAGGCACGGCGATTGGCCGGCGGCACGGCAGATGCGTCATAGCGCACCACAAGTTCAGGATATTTGAACAGCGCCCGCTGTTCCGGCGGAGGCGGCTCACGCGTGATGAAGAAATGTTCAAGCGCGCGGCGCAATGCGTCGGTCGCCTCGGCATATAAATAATCGAGGCGGTCAATCGCCTGTTCCGGCGAAAGCGGACCATCGGGTGAAGTGGCGGAGAGGTGCGACATGGCCTTTTATGCGCGCCAGAGCAGGCCTTGCCAAGCGCTTCCGGCCGCCCGGAAAGGCTATGATTCAGCCGGGATATATCCACTGCGCCGGGACGCGCGCCTCGACCCCATCGCCGGGGCGGATCAGGCCCGGCCGCTCCACCACAGCCACCAGCCCGCGCAAGCCCTGCGCGGCCTTCACGAACGCCGGGGCCTCATCTGCCGGCAAGCCAAGCTGCCGGGCAACAGCCTTGCCGGTCTTGATGCAAGGCGCATTTTGCGCCGTAATCGCCAGCACTGCGCCACTGGCAAAAAACAGCCGCGTACCTGCCGATACAAACGAGAAACGCGAAAATCCCTCCAGCACAAGATTCGCGCCGAGCCACTCCGGCTCTATCGCCGCCACACTCATGGCGCGGGCAATGGCGACGCAATCCCCGACAGAGACGAGGGAGACAGCGCGCTCGTTGCGAATCTCTGTCCCGCGCGCAAACCAGGGTTCGCGGCCACCGGCCTTTCGCACAAAGCTTGCGTGGGCATCCTCTCGAATGCCTTCGAATGTGCAGTCGAGACCTTCCGTCTTCTGCGTTTCGAAGCCGCGGCCAACGCGGCGCAGCGTTGCCGCGACCGCGCCGCGCAGGCGCATAGCCCGCGTCATGGGGATGGCGGGAGCGCCGTCCCGCACAATGTCATTCAATTCGATTGCGGCGCCACGCCACCCGCGCCGCCTTTTGGCGTATCAACTGGCTGGCCCTTCAGTCCGCCACCGGAAAACACACTGACGAGAATGCCGCGCGCCACATGCTCGGCCATGCAGCGATAGCCAAGATCGTTGAGATGAAATTCATCCTGCGCCAGAAGGTTGGCGCTGGCATTGGTCTGCAAAATATATTGCATGGCGTCGTAGCGCTTGATCAGCGGCACATTCACCTCTTCTGCCGCCTGTTTCAGTGCATCCTTGATCAGTTTGTAGTGCTCGTCGCGCGCCAGCTTCTTGGTGTATTGCATGCCGACAATCACGACATCGATATTCTGCGTCTTGATCCAGCGCAGTGTGCGGCTAACGATACGTGCAAAGTCGCTGGCGGGAATACGCGACAGCGCGTCATTGGTGCCGACCTGCCACAGGACCAGATCAGGCTTGGTGACGGTCACCTCGATTTTCAGGCGCTCGGCGGTCGTCTCGGCGATTTCGCCGGAAATGCCGCGATTGACCATGATGAAATCAAGGTTCTTGAAGGTCTTCTCCAACTCAATTTCAAGCCGGTTTGGATAATTGGCATTCGGTGAAGACGCGCCGACACCAGCAGTCGAAGACGAGCCGATCGCGAGCACGCGGATGCTCTTCTTCTCCTTCAACAGACTGGCAAGGTGCGGCAATGGTGCGGCGCTGGCGACCGTAGCGCCGGGCACCACGCAAGGGTTGGCCGCGTCCGCAATCGGCGGCGCCCCGCCTTGAGCATCCTGGCCTTGCGCTACGGCTGCGCCGAAGGCGACCAGTTGCAAGCTCAGCAGCAGGGCCAGTCCGCCCCCACGGATCCCCATCATCATCATGCGTCTGTCATCCCGCAAGTCTCTGCCGCCCCTCGGCCAGCCAGGCTGTCGCCCACATCACCGCCAGACCGGCCAATAGCACGATAGCGTCAAGCATAACACTTAACGGAAAGGCAACACGCACAAGCTGTCCGGCCAGGCTCAGGAGCGAGCCGACACAAAAAACATGCAGGGAGTTGCGCCCAAGCATCGCTCCAAACCGGGTCAGCCAGGGCGTTAGGGTATGCAGACGGTCGTATAACCCAGCACAGGCGATACAGAGGCAAAGCGCATGAATGAGGCGCAACGGTGTCAGGTAGGTCTTGTCGATGATGAAGAGATAGGTCGGCTGCGGTACCTGCGCCGGGTCCGGCACATACTGGGTGCGTATGGCGATGTAGGTGCCGATCAGCAGGGCAATGGCTGGCCAGCGTAACCACCTGACTACCCAATCGAACTGCAGGCTGCGCTGGGAGGCGCGGGCGACCACAAAGCCGAGGACATAGATGAACTGCCAGGCGAAGGGGTTGAAGAACCAGCCACCAGCGACAGGCCATGTCGGGGCATTCACCTGAAACACAAGCGCCACCAGATAGATCGCACCGGACAAGGGCAGCAGAAGGCGCGGGGCGAAGCGATCGATTACCGCGATCAGCGGCGCCAATGCCAACAGCACCACGTAAAGGGGAAGAATGTCGAAATAGCCAAGCTGATGGGTTAGCAGCACAAGGCCGACATTGGTCGGCACGGGGTTCTGAAACACGGCGCCGGCATTGTGCCAGTCCAGAATCAGCGGATTGTCGAGCCAGAGGGCGGCAGCCGCAATCATCGCGACCGCCAACATGGTGATCATGATCTGCGCTGCATACAGCGTAACCGCACGGCCCCCGAGCCGCAGCACGATTTGCGGGGCCGTTTCCTTATGGCTGTCAATGCCAACCACGAGACGCAGCGAAAATCCGGCGAGAAAGACAAACAGTTCCGCCGAATCGGAAAAGCCAAAATTGCGGTGGGTGAAAGCCTCGAACCAGATGCCGGGGATATGGTTGATGAAAATCGTGACCAGCGCAATGCCGCGCCAAAAATCTACGGCATTCGCCCGGCGGGTCGGCACGGTTCGATTTCCCTTCCAAACTCAAGGCCCCCGCGCGGGAGCAGGCACTGGCGTTCTTGCCAAAAGAAATGCGCCGCGCAACGGGTGCGCGGCGCATCCCCTGGATTTCGCCATCACTTTTTCACGAGCATGTCGAGCTTCTTGTAATGTTCGGCGAGCAGATAATATACCGTCACCCGCTCTTTGGTGCGGTCCGCTTTCATTTTCTCAACGACGCTCTTGACCGCACCATCAATCGACTTGTCGTCGTCAGCAATGCCGAGCTTCTTCTTGCACCAGCTTTCACGCACGCGCGCCATCTCTTCCGGATCGGAGCCGGATACGAGCGAGGAATCACGGTTGCGCAGCGCAATGCCGAGATGCTTGACGATGCCTGCAACCGCCGCCTCGTTGCAATTCGGCGCATACTTCTTGATGTCCGCCACATATTTTTCGATATCGGCCATGACCCAACCCTCCTTCTGAACCTTGGCTGGCAGATGGTGGCCGAGTCCCGGAAAGGCCGCAAGCACCGGCTAGCCCCTGTTCCACTGCCGTTTGCGTGGTAGATACAGGGCCATGATGGAGAGTCGCATGCCTGTTGTCACCCGGAACCCGCTCCTGATCCCGGCGTTCGCCGCGTCCTTTTTTCTGACCGGATGCAACACGTCCGCCCCGCCACCCTCTGCAGCACCAGCCACGCCTGTAAGCAGCGCGGCTTCGGTCACAGCCCCCAGCTTTCGCCTGCCCGAAGGGTCTGGCTGCGGTGGCGATGTCGCCCGCTTCCGCGCCGTCATGGACAATGATCTCGCCACCGGCCATGTGAACAAGGGCGTCTATGACCGCGTGACGGCGGACATTAATCAGGCGGCCGGAGCCTGTCAGGCCGGGCAGGACGGCGCGGCGCGCAGCATGATCGCCGCCACCAAGCGCAAATTCGGCTATCCCGGCTGAGCCAATGCGTGGC
>JBOFFO010000206.1:0-4429 GCA_051648665.1 Beijerinckiaceae bacterium
TCGACGCCGGTGAGCACCACTTCCTTCGCGCCGTTCTCGACCAGCGCGCGCACGCGGTCCACCACCGCGCCCATCGGCACGGAGCGCGACGCGCCGCGCCCGAAGGGAATAATGCAGAAGGTGCAGCGATGATCGCAACCATCCTGCACTTTCAGAAAGGCGCGGGTGTGACCATCGAATTGATCGAGCGGCGGCAGCACCGCCTCGCGCGCAGCAAAAATATCGCTGACCGCCAGCTTCGGCACGGGCGCTGAAAAATCCCCGGCCCATGTCTCGCTGCGCAATTTCTCCGCATTGCCGATGACGCGCGTGACCTCCGGCATCGCGGCAAATGTCGCGCCGTCGACCTGCGCCGCGCATCCCGTGACAACGATCGCCGCGCCGGGATTGTCACGCCGCAGACGGCGAATGGACTGGCGCGCCTGCCGCGTTGCTTCCGCCGTCACGGCGCAGGTGTTCACGACGATGAGATGATCCTGCGCGCCGGCTTCCGCCGCGCGCTTGATCGCCTCCGATTCAAAGACGTTGAGACGGCAGCCGAAGGTGACAACCTCAATGCCCATCGCCGGTCACGCGCTGGCCTGATCGGCCGCAAACAGGGCGGCGTCGAACACGCCCTCCCATTCCAGCTCCACCGGGCCGGTCATCAGCACGCGGTTGGTGTCGGCGCGCCATTCAATGAACAAATCACCGCCCGGCAGGGTGATGCGCGCGGCGCGGTCGCAATAATTTTTCCGCACCGCCGCGACGAGCGTGGCGCAGGCCGCCGTGCCGCAGGCCCGCGTCAGCCCCGCGCCGCGTTCCCACACCCGGATGATGACATGATCGCGCGCCATGACCTGCGCCAGCGTGATATTGGCGCGGTCGGGAAATTGCGGATGATATTCGAGCAGCGAGCCAATTTTCGCGAGGTCATACGCCGCAACATCCTTCACCCAGAAAATCGCATGCGGGTTTCCCATGCTGACGACGGACGGCGTGTGCAGGATTGGCGCATCAATCGGGCCGATCTGCAATTCAATGCCGGTGGTGTCATGGAACGGGTCGCGGGTGGGAATATCCTGCCAGCGCAATCCGGGCGCGCCCATATCGACCGTGAAATCGAGCGGCCCCTTGCGCCAGGTGCGCAGCAGGCCGGGCCGGGTCTGCAATGTCAGCGCATCGGTGTCGCTGCCGGGCGGCAGGCGCATGGCCGTATCCTCCGCCAGCGCCCACGCCACGCAGCGCGTGCCATTGCCGCAGGCCCCGGCCTCGGACCCGTCCGTATTATAAATGCGCACGAAGGCGGCGGTCCCCGCCGTCACCGGATCGTGCAGCACCATGAGCTGGTCGAAGCGCGAGCGCGGATCGCGGGCGATGGCGGCGGCCTCGCTGGCGCTGACGCGCAAGCCCGTGCCGCGCAAGTCGAGCACCACGATCTCGTTGCCCAGGCCATTCATTTTCAGGAACCGGCGTCCCGCCAGCGCGCTCATCATCAATCCCCTTCCGGCGACGGCGCGCTATAGCGGAAACCTGCGCGGCGCGCGACTCCGGCACACCCCTATGAGGGTGCAGCCGATGGCGTGGCCATGCAAATGTCCGTATTGAAGGCAAGGAGAATCGCACACGTCGATCCAAGCGCCACGGGGCTTTAGCCGGACCATGATTCCATCAGCCAATCGATTGTCGATCTGGACCCGGCTGGCGGCCGGTTTCGGCGCTGTGACGCTGGCGCTCAGCCCGGCGCTGGCGCAGGTGCCGCCTGCACCCACCACCGGCCCGGTGCCGCCCCCCGCCGCCGTTGAGACAAGCCCGCTGCCACCGCCCGGCGCTGCGGCCCCCACACCACCCACAACAGCCGCCCCCGCTTCGCCTGCCGCTCCGCCGGCGCCACCAGCGCCAGCCGCCCCGCCCGCAACCGCTGCCCCGGCTCTGCCGCCGCCGAGCAATCCGCCCACGCCGCTGGTGACGCCCGAACCGCGCGCCGCTGTACCCGCTGCGCCGCCAGCACAACCTGGCACCACCCGCGTCCCCGCCGTGGAATCCGCGCCCGGCTTGCCGACCCTTGCGCCCGGCGTGACCGAGGCCAATTCATCGGACGAAGTTGAGCTTGTCGCGAAAAAAGCCGCGACCTTGCGCGGCAAGGCGACCTGGGATGCGGGCTACGCCAAAATTTCCGAGGCGCTGATGAAAATTCGCGCCGAATTGCTGCGCGCCGGCATCAAGCCCGCCGGCAAATCGCTGGCGCTGTTCCTGTCATCGGACGATGAGAGCTTCGAGTTCGAGGCGATGGTGCCAATCGAGGCCGATGCGCAGCCGAAAACACCGCTCGGCAGCGAGGTCAAAATCGGCCAGACCCCCACAGGCAAGGCGTTCCGCTTCGGCCACAAGGGCGCCTACGATTCCATCGACGACACCTATGAGGTGCTGACCGCCTATCTCGATGCAAAAGGCATCGAGGCGAAGGAGCAATTCATTGAGGAATATCTCACCGAGGATCTGGCGGCGCTCGACGAGAATTTCGCGCTGCATGTCTATGTGCAGCCGAAATAGGTATGGCCGCATCATCGCGACTATGGTGGCGGCATGCGTGAGCGGACCAAGCGCAGCGGCTGAGGCGCTGAATTATGCAACGCCGCCGGTGCGCGTGGCGCTGCAACAGGCACTCGACAGCCTCCCGCATTATCGCTGTGGCCCGGAGCAGTCCTTTTGCGCCTCCGCATCGGCGTCGGAAAGGAAAAATCCGCCTCTGCCATCGGCGCTGGCAGCGCTGATCTTGCAGGATGGCATAGCCAGCGGCATGAGCATGCACTGCCAGATGGACTGGCACCGGCGGCAAAGAGCGGTGATGATCGAAAAATGGCGCAAGCAGATTGCGAATCCGAATCGGCATCCCCGTGCGCTGGCGCTCGCCGAATCTCTGCATGATGTGATCCGCGACGATGCTTTTGGCCATCTCAGCCGCAAAGGCCCATGCACGCCGGAGATCCATGCCCTCACGACACTGCATCTCGACGCATTGGCCCGTTAAAATCAATCACACCGTTGGCGGCTGCCAGACCTCGCCCGGCCTCAGCGTGAAAAATTCCGCCGCTGACACTCCGTGCTTGTCACGCGCCGCGTCGAGCGCCTCCAGCGGCCGCTCGATGCCTTCATCGGTCAATTTGAACGTGCCCCAGTGATGGCCCAGCGTCGCGGCGCTGCGCAGGATTTTGTGGGCCTGCACCGCCTCATCCGGATTCTGGTGCTGCGCCGCCATGAACCAGCGCGGCTCATACGCGCCGATGGGAAGAAATGAAAAACGGAACGGCCCGAATTTTTCGGCAATCTGGCGATAATAAATGCCGTCATGAAAACCGGAATCGCCGACCAGCAGAATATTCCCGTGCGGCGTCGTCAGCACGAAGGCGGCCCACAGCGCCATGCGCCGGTCGAGCATGCCGCGCGCCGACCAGTGGTGCGCCGGCGCCAGATGCAGCGCGACATCCCCCGCCAGATCGACGCGCTCGCCCCAATCCTTCGCTGTGACTTTGAGCCGCCCGTCATGGGATTTCATGATCGCGTCATTGCCGAGCGGCGTGACGATGCGCGGCACATGCGCATCATGCAGCCGCGTCAGCGTCTCGAGATCAAGATGGTCATAATGAGTGTGGCTGACCCGCGCCCAATCGATGCGCGGCAGATCGTCAAACGCGATGCCCGGCGGATTGACCCGCTTCGGCCCGGTGAAGCTGACCGGCGAGGCGCGTTCCGACCAGACCGGATCGAACAGGATATTCAGGCCCGCCGTCTGCACCAGCAGGCTGGCATGGCCGACGAAGGACACGCGCAACGCCCCGCCCTCGACCTTCGCCGGCGGCTTGTCCGTCACGGCGGCGCCGGGATAGGCCTCTGGCCACGCCTCCTTGCCCCCTCGCGCGGTCTGCCAGCGCAGGAAGGAGCGGAACCCGTTGGTGAGCTTGCCGCCGGGATTGAAGAAGCGCACGCCATCGAAATGGTCGCTCACCGGCCCGTCATAATAGGGGTTGCGGCTGGATTTCCACGTCGCATAGGCCGAGCCGCCGGTGCCAAGGGCAGCGGTTGCGGCGGCAAGGCGGATGAGCGTGCGGCGTGAGGGCATGGCGCTGCTGATGCTGCGGAATTGTGAAACAGTGATGGCCATGCCAGCCGAAAACAGCAAGGCAACTCTTCGTGTGTGGCAAAGATTGGGTTGGCGCGGTCCCGATTTCTTGACTCTTTCGCGGGAACCGCCTATCGCCCCGCCATCGCTCACAGGTTCGTCTTGAGAGCAGCCGCCCGGCCCGAGAGGCCGGAGGTCACCGTCCGGCAGCGCGATGCGCCCCCGGGCGTTTTCGTGTTTGGGAATTCGCGCCCAACGGTCCCGCAACCCGGCATGATGCCGCCAGAGAAGGAGCTACCCATGTTTGACGGCCTCTCCGGCAAACTCACC
>JBOFFO010000207.1:0-1802 GCA_051648665.1 Beijerinckiaceae bacterium
ATTGCGCCGCTGGCCTGCTGGCGTTCGCTGTCGCGGCGTGCGGCGGCGGCGCGGCGCCGCCGACATTCGATCTCACGGCGCCAACCGGACCGGCGCGCCGTTCCGGCGGCGGGCAGATTGTCGTTACCGATCCGGTGGCGCTGGCGATTTATGACGGCGACCGGATTGTGGTGCGGCAGGGCGGTCAGGTTTCCGTTTTGAAAAATGCGCAATGGGCGGACCGGCTGCCACGGCTGATTCAGGCCCGTCTCGTGCAGGCGTTTGAAAATGTCGGGCGCAAGGCCGGCGTCGGCCGTCCCGGCGACAGGCTCGATCCCGACAACCTGATGAATATCGACATCCGCGCCTTTGAAATTGATGCTGACCGCAGCGTGGCGTCCGTTTCGATCACCGCCAAGCTGGTGAGCGAAGGCGGGCGGGTATCGCGCGCCAAAGTCTTCAATGCGCAGGAAGCGGTCGGCGCGGTCGAGGGCGCTGCGGCGGCGCAGGCGCTCGATGCGGCGCTGTCGCGTGTGCTTGTCGATATTGTGCGCTGGACCGGCGGGCGCTGAGCGGCCATTTTTCGGCAATAAAAAACCGGCGCAAAACGCCGGTTTTTATTTTTTGAACGAACAGTGTGCCGCTTAGCCGAGACGCCCGCTGGCATGGGCGAGCAGCGTATAGACCTTGCCCGTGTCGGAGGTGAGATAGGCGCGCGCGATGCGGCCATCGCGATCATCCTGCGTCGCCTCGTTCAGCAGCCGCTCGAATTCATCGACATAGCGGTCCACCGTGGCGCGCACATCTGGTTCGCGGCGATAACGGCGCGCCAGCTCTTCAAAATTCTGCTGCCCGCGCACCGTATAAATACGGCGGCTGATCGCATCATTCTGGCCCGCCTGATAGCGGTCCCACATATCGACGGCACTGATGTGATCGATCAGCGTGCCAATCTGTGCGGACAGGCTGTCAATCAATTCCAGTGCGCGTCCGGGCGCATTCGCTTGCGGCTGCTGTGGCGCAGGCGTGGCTTTTTCTGCCGGTGTTTCATCCCAGTTCACGCGGGATAGAATATCGGAGAGGCCGAAATTGCGGCGCGTATCGCTTGCCGGTTTGGGCGGCGGGGTTTGCGCCACAGGGGGCGCAGCCGGACGCTGCATGTCGCGTGGCGGCAGCGTTGGGCGCAGGACCGGCGCCGGCTCATCCAGCATCACACGTTGCGGCGGCTGCGCAGCCGGGCGCTGCGGCTCCACCGGCGGGCGGAAATCCTGCCGCGGCTCCTGGTGCGGTTCTGGACGTGCTTCCTGCCGTGGTTCGGCAAAACGTGGTGGTGCTGTTTCAATGCGCGTGGCGAGCATCGGCTGCGGCGCGGGCTGAACCGGCTGTGCCGGCGCTGGCTGCATCACGGCCACGGGTTGTGCCACATCGAAGCTGCGGCCAGACCGCGTGACGATGTCGCTCAATTCGCCGAGCGCCTTGATCTGTTCAGAAACGACGCGGCGCATGGCTGATGTGGTTTCCTGCGTCTCCTTCGGCAATTCGAGAACGCCACGGCGCAATTCGGCGCGCGTCGCTTCGAGTTCGCGCTGGATCTCGCCAGTCATGCCGCGCAATTCTGCGGCGGCGCCCTTGAAACGATCAGAGGCATCGGCAATCGCTTTGCCCATATCGCCAACGACGCCCTCATAGGCCGAACGCAATGCGGCGGCGGTGCGTTCGCGTTCGCGCCCGGTCTCGTTGCGCATCAGCGCGAACTGGTTGCCCAATTCGTTGGTGGTGGCCTGCGCCGATTCCGCCAGCACCGAGCCGATGGCGCGGGCGCG
>JBOFFO010000208.1:0-1627 GCA_051648665.1 Beijerinckiaceae bacterium
GGCATGGCGGCTGACCTGTTCGAAACCTATGCGGTGACGCTGGTTGCGACCATGGTGCTGGCGGCGATCTTCTTCGCCGGTCAGGCCTCGCTTGGATCGATGATGCTCTATCCGATGGCGATTGGTGCGGTCTGCATCCTGACCTCGGTGATCGGCACCTTCTTCGTGAAGCTCGGCTCGAACAACTCGATCATGGGCGCGCTCTACAAGGGCTTCATTGGCGCCGGCGTTCTGTCGATCCCGGCGATTGCGGTGGCGAACTTCTGGATGTTTGGCGGTTTCGACGCGAAATTCACGACCAACCAGGGCGTCAGCTTCACCTCCATGGGCCTGTTCCTGTGCGCGGTTGTCGGCCTCGTCGTTACAGCGCTGATCGTCGTGATCACGGAATATTACACCGGCACGGGCAAGCGTCCGGTCGTGTCGATTGCGCAGGCATCGGTCACCGGGCACGGCACCAACGTGATTCAGGGCCTTGCGGTCTCGCTGGAATCGACGGCGCTGCCGACTGTGGTGATCATCGCCGGCATCATCGTGACGTACTCGCTGGCTGGCCTGTTCGGCGTGGCGATTGCGACGACGGCGATGCTCGCGCTGGCGGGTGTCGTCGTGGCGCTCGATGCCTTCGGCCCGGTGACAGACAACGCCGGCGGCATCGCCGAAATGGCGGGCCTGCCGAAGGAAGTGCGTCACTCCACGGATGCGCTCGATGCGGTTGGCAACACCACCAAGGCCGTGACGAAGGGTTACGCCATCGGCTCCGCCGGTCTCGGCGCGCTGGTGCTGTTCGCGGCCTACACCTCGGACATCAACTTCTTCGTGACTGAGGCGAACAAGGCAGGCTCGACAGCCTACCAGTACTTCAAGGGCGTGACGGTCGATTTCTCGCTGTCCAACCCGTATGTCGTGGTCGGCCTGCTGTTCGGCGGTCTCATCCCGTTCCTGTTCGGCGGCATGTCCATGACGGCGGTCGGCAAGGCGGCGGGTTCGGTGGTCGAGGAAGTGCGCCGCCAGTTCAAGGAAAAGCCGGGCATCATGGCCGGCACCGAGCGGCCTGATTACGCCCGCGCGGTCGATCTGCTGACCAAGGCGGCGATCAAGGAAATGGTGATCCCGTCACTGCTGCCGGTGCTCGCGCCGATCATCACCTTCTTTGTCATCAACGCCATTGCCGGCAAGTCGCAGGCGCTGTCTGCTGTTGGTGCGATGCTGCTCGGCGTCATCGTCACCGGCCTTTTCGTCGCGATCTCGATGACCTCGGGTGGCGGCGCGTGGGACAATGCGAAGAAGTCGTTTGAGGACGGCTTCGTGGACAAGGACGGCGTCAAGCACCTCAAGGGTTCGGAAGCGCACAAGGCGTCCGTCACCGGTGACACTGTCGGCGACCCCTACAAGGACACCGCTGGCCCGGCCGTGAATCCGGCGATCAAGATCACGAACATCATTGCGCTGCTGCTGCTTGCCGTGCTCGCACACATGTAAGCGGCGCTGCCAAGCCATCGATGAAACCCCGCAGGCGACTGCGGGGTTTTTCTTTGCGCGATTGTAACGTGCAAATCAGCCCGGCGAATTTATAGTCCTCCCGGGAAAAGGATTGATATGAGCGAACGGCTACGCTGGGTTCTTG
>JBOFFO010000209.1:0-2074 GCA_051648665.1 Beijerinckiaceae bacterium
CTGCCGCGCGATCCGACCCCGGACAAGAAAATCCGCATCCGTGGCCTTGTGAATGTCGCGCTGATCGGCGTGATCATCGCTGCCATCCTGTTCAGCGCCTCGGTCAATCTCGGCACATTCAAGTTGCTGGGGCAGACTGTGGAAACATCAAATGTCATCCGCGACGTGGTCTTCGTTCTGGTGACGCTGGCATCCCTCAAGCTGACGGACAGCCACTACCGCGAAGCCAACGGCTTCAACTGGGGACCGATGAAAGAGGTGGCCAAACTCTTTGCCGGCATTTTCATCACCATCGTTCCAGTGCTTGCCATGCTGAAGGCCGGCAAGGACGGGGCCTTTGCACCGCTCGTCGCGCTCGTTTCCAACCCGGACGGAACGCCCAACAACGCCGCCTATTTCTGGATGACCGGCATTCTGTCTTCCTTCCTTGACAATGCGCCGACCTATCTGGTGTTTTTCGAACTCGCCGGCGGCGATCCCAACTGGCTGATGACCAAGGGCGCACTGACATTGTCGGCGATTTCCGCCGGCGCGGTGTTCATGGGCGCGAACAGCTATATCGGCAATGCGCCGAATTTCATGGTCTATGCCATCGCACGCGATGGTGGCGTGAAGATGCCGAGCTTCTTTGCCTACCTGCTCTGGTCGGGCGCGATCCTGCTGCCGGTGTTCGTGCTGGTGACCCTGATTTTCTTCCGGTGAAGCGCTCTCCGCGATGCCGTCATGGCCGGACTCGTTCCGGCCATCCACGTCTTGCTTGCTCCACTGAAAAAAAGACGTGGATACCCGTGACAAACACGGGCATCACGCCGAGGTGAACTCAATGTCAACGCAGGCAACAAAAAAGCCCGCCATCGGCGGGCTTTTTCAATTCATGCGCACAAAGCTCACGCCGCCATTTGGTTGCTCGGCGCGGCGGCCTTCACGCTTTCATCCACATGCGCTTCAAATTTCTTGAAGTTGGTGCGGAACATGTCCACGAGCCGCTTCGCGGTCTCCGCGAACTCGGCCTTATCCGACCAGGTCTTGACCGGATAGAGGATGTGCGGCTCGACGCCCGGCACCGAGGTCGGCACCGCAAACCCGAAATAGGGATCGCGGCGGAAATCGGCGCGGTTCAGCGAGCCATCGAGCGCGGCGGTGAGCAGGCGGCGCGTCACGCGGATCGGCATACGGCGGCCCACTCCGGTTTTGCCGCCGGTCCAACCCGTATTCACCAGCCAGCAATCCACGTGGTGCCTGGCGATGAGATCACGAAGCATGTTGCCGTAAACCGAGGGGTGACGCGGCATGAACGGCGCGCCGAAGCAGGTCGAGAACGTCGCTTCCGGCTCCTTCAGGCCCTTTTCCGTGCCGGCCACCTTGGCGGTGTAGCCGGAGAGGAAATGATACATCGCTTCCGCGCCAGTGAGTTTTGCAATCGGCGGCATCACGCCGAACGCATCGCAGGTCAGCATGATGATATTTTTCGGGTGACCGGCGCGGCCCGTCAGCGACGCATTCGGGATGAAATCGATGGGATAGGCGCAGCGCGTGTTTTCTGTCTTCGAGCCGTCATCGAAATCCGGCACGCGGGTGATCGGGTCGATCACGACATTTTCGAGAATGGTGCCGAAGCGCTCGGTCGTCGCATAGATTTCCGGTTCCGCCTCGCGTGAAAGACGGATGGTCTTGGCGTAGCAGCCGCCCTCGAAATTGAACACGCCGTCCGGTCCCCAGCCATGCTCATCATCGCCGAGCAGCGTGCGGTTCGGATCGGCAGACAGGGTCGTCTTGCCGGTGCCGGACAGGCCGAAGAACAGCGCCGTGTCGCCACCCTTGCCGACATTGGCCGAACAATGCATCGGCATGATCGCCTTGCCGGGCAATTCGAAATTCAGGAAGGAGAAGACCGACTTCTTCATCTCGCCGGCGTAGGACGTGTTGCCGATGAGCACGATCTTGCGGGTGAAATCGCAGGCAATGACCGTATCGGAGCGGCAGCCATGGCGCGCCGGATCGGCCTTGAACGACGGCAAATCGATGATCGTCATATCCGGCACGAAGCCTGCGAGGTCGGCCATCGGCGGGCGCA
>JBOFFO010000210.1:0-3392 GCA_051648665.1 Beijerinckiaceae bacterium
GGCTCTCGGATTATGAGCCGGTCACCGTGCCTGATTCCGCTTCGCCCGGAAAGCGGAAGCGCGCCCATTCCGGCTTGATCAATTCAAAACCGATACCGCCGGCAAGAATCCTCTCGCCTGCAAGAACCGCCGCTTCATATTTATCGAGCCGCAACGTCATCAACCCGTGCCCATGCGCCTGCGATCCCGTTGCGCCGATGCTGCGGTCGCCGGCAAACACCTGTGAGCCTTCCACGGGCGCAAATCCGCCTTCGTAGCGCACAGGCACGATGCGCGTGCGCCCGCCCGATGCCCGGTGCGCCATGCGGCTCACCACCTCCTGCCCAATGTAGCAGCCTTTTTTGAAATCGATGCCGTTGAGCTGATCCATGTCAGCCTCATGCGGAAAAGCATCGCCATAGGTGAAATCCTTGCCGCCCTCCGGCACGCCAAGCATAACCCGGTGGGCGAGATACCGCTCTGTATCGGGATATTGCGCCGCCTCGGCCCGGTCCATCAGCACGCGCACGCCCAGCGCGGACAGGCGCGGGTCTTCAAAAACCACACCGTCGGGCACATGCCCGTCATGCCAGACCGCGACCACCGCCGCGTCATGGGAGAGATTTTCCAGCGTCACCTTCGCGCGCAGCCGGTAGCGCGTCAGGGCCTGCAGGACATCATCGGCCAGCGCCAGCGGGCAATCCACGAGAAAACCGCCGCCATCATCCGGCGCGGCCTCGATGATCAGCCCGTCGCAGAGAATCTTCCCTTGCGGCGACAACAACGCCGCGAACGCTGCACGGTCAGGCGAAACATGGGCCATATCGCCGGTCAGCACATTCTGCAGAAAATTCCGCGCATCATGGCCGGCAATGCGCAGGACACCCCGGTCGGGCAGGAAGGCGCTGGTCATTGGTGATCCTTGCAGCAGGGCCGAACCGCAGTGACGGCCATGACCCGATGGGACGCGCAAGCCATGCGCTTGCACATTATCGTGGAAAGCACCTAATGCCGGCCATGATTTCCCTCAAGGGCCGCTCCGGCGATAAACCGGCCCCGGCCCGCAGCCATAGGCCCTGACACCGCCATGACAGCAACCTTCGATGTGATTCTCTCCGGCGGCACCGTCGTCAATCAGGATGGGCGCGGGCAGGCCGATATCGGCATCACTGGCGGCCGCATCGCCCGCATTGGCGATCTGGCCCAGGCCAGCGCCGGCCAGCGCATCGACGCGCGCGGATTGCACATCCTGCCCGGCGTGATCGACACGCAGGTGCATTTCCGCGAGCCGGGCCTGACCCACAAGGAGGACCTTGAATCCGGCTCCCGCGCCGCCGTGCTTGGCGGCGTCACCACCGTGTTCGAGATGCCGAACACCAACCCCCTGACGACCTCCGCCGAAACCCTCGCCGACAAGCTCCGGCGCGGCCATCACCGCATGCATTGCGACTTCGCCTTCTGGGTCGGCGGCACCCATGAGAATGTGGCTGACCTGCCCGAACTGGAGCGGTTGCCGGGCGCCGCCGGCATCAAGGTGTTCATGGGCTCCTCCACCGGCTCGCTGCTGGTTGAAGACGATGCGGGCGTCACCGCCATCCTGCGCCAGACCCGCCGCCGCGCCGCCTTCCATTCCGAGGATGAGCAAATGCTGCGCGCGCGCATGGGACTGCGGGTGAAGGGTGACCCCTCCTCCCACCCAATCTGGCGCTCGCCGGAAGTGGCGCTGCGCTGCACCCAACGCCTCGTTCGTATCGCCCGCGAAACGGGTGCGCGGATTCATGTACTGCATATTTCGACCGGGGACGAAATTGCCTTCCTGAGGGACCACAAGGATGTGGCTTCGGTGGAGGTGACGCCGCACCATCTCACCCTCGGCTCGGACGCCTATGCCCGCCTTGGCACCTATGCCCAGATGAACCCGCCGGTGCGCGACGACGCCCACCGCGCCGCGATCTGGGACGGGGTGGCGCAAGGCATCGCCGACATTCTCGGCTCCGACCATGCCCCGCACACCCGCGAGGAGAAGGACCATACTTATCCTGACACCCATTCCGGCATGACCGGTGTGCAGACTCTCGTTCCCATCATGCTCGACCATGTGAATGCCGGGCGGATGACGCTGGAGCGCTTTGTCGACATGACCAGCGCCGGGCCGCTGCGCCTGTTCGGCATGGCCCGCAAGGGCCGTATCGCCGTGGGCTACGACGCGGACCTGACGATTGTGGACATCAAGCGCCGCGAGACCATCACCAATGGCTGGATCGGCTCGAAATGCGGCTGGACTCCCTATGATGGCGTGACCGTCACCGGCTGGCCGGTGGGAACCTTCGTGCGCGGCCGGCCGGTGATGTGGCAGGGCGAGATCGTTACCCCCGCCACCGGCGAGGCGGTGCGCTTCGCGGAGAGCCAGCGCCCCGCATGAAGACCTGCTCGCACCGTAGCGGCTTGCGGCGGATCAAACTGCTAGGCGTTCGGCCAAAGGCGGACGGAATTGCCGTGCCAAACGCCATTTGCGCGTTTGACTCAAGGGGACCGGGTGCTATCAGACCCGCGACTTTCCCCAGCCGGTGCGGCTGATGCGCCCGGCCGTTTCGCGCCAAAGGCTGATTCATGTCCAATCCCACGCACCAGACCATGGCCAACGCCATCCGTTCGCTTGCCATGGATGCAGTGGAGCAGGCCAAATCCGGTCATCCCGGCCTGCCGATGGGCGCCGCCGACATCGCCACGGTGCTGTTCACCCGCTTCCTGAAATTTGACGCCAAGGCCCCGTCCTGGCCGGACCGTGACCGCTTTGTGCTCTCCGCCGGCCACGGCTCGATGCTGCTCTATGCGCTGCTCTACCTCACCGGCAATGACGAGGTGACGCTCGACGAGATCAAGCGCTTCCGCCAGCTTCATTCCAAGACGCCGGGCCATCCCGAAAACTTTGTCACCAAGGGCGTCGAAACCACAACCGGCCCGCTCGGCCAGGGCATTGCCACCGCTGTCGGCATGGCACTCGCTGAAAAGATGCTGGCCGCCGAATTCGGCAAGCCGCTGGTCGACCATTACACCTATGTCCTCGCCTCTGATGGCGACCTCATGGAAGGCGTGTCGCAGGAAGCCATCGCCATGGCCGGGCACTGGAAGCTGAACAAGCTGATCGTGCTGTTCGACGACAATGACATTTCCATCGACGGGCCGCTGTCGATTGCCGACTCCGTCGATCAGGTGAAGCGCTTTCAGGCCGCCGGCTGGCGCGCCGAACGCATCGACGGCCATGACCCGGAAGCGATTGCCGCCGCCATTGCGCGCGCGCAGAAATCCGGCAAGCCCAGCCTCATCGCCTGCAAGACCATCATCGGCTATGGCGCGCCGACCCGCGCCGGCAAATCCAAGGCGCATGGCGAACCGCTCGGCGCCGATGAACT
>JBOFFO010000211.1:0-6827 GCA_051648665.1 Beijerinckiaceae bacterium
ACGACGTGATGACCGGCGGCGGCGCGGAGTTCGATGTCTTCTCGTTCTATCTTGGCGATGGCAACGACATCATCACAGATTTCGGATCCAACGATGCGCTGCGTCTCTATAACTCCGGCTACGCGACGGCGGAGGAAGCGATAGCCGCGGCGGCCTATGCGGTGCTGGACGATGGCCGTGACGGCCTGATGTTCAATACCGGCGATGGTTTGGTGTTCCTAAGCGGCGTCTATGGACTGACGGCGGAACAGATCCAGTTCATGACGATCTGACCCCCCTTTCTGGATTTTCAGGCTGAAAGCCCGCCGTGCGCACGGCGGGCTTTTCGTATGGGCAGTACTTGCCCTTGTCTGTGCCCGTGGCGAACGGTAGGGACACGTCATATAGACCGGCCCCGCCGGTTGCTTGTCCCGTAGGATACCCAGGCCACCACGATGATCGCCAAACGCACCGCTGATCCCAAACAGTTTATCAAAGGCGCCACCGGCGACTGGGAAATCATCGTCGGCATGGAAATCCATGCGCAGGTCAATTCCAATGCCAAATTGTTTTCCGGTGCGGCCACTGCTTTTGGCGGCGCGCCCAACGACCATGTGAGCCTTGTCGATGCCGCGATGCCGGGCATGCTGCCGGTCATCAACGAGGAATGCGTCAAGCAGGCGATCCGCACCGGCCTTGGCCTGAATGCGCAGATCAATCTGAAGTCAGTCTTCGACCGGAAGAATTATTTCTACCCGGACCTGCCGCAAGGCTACCAGATCAGCCAGTACAAGAGCCCGATTGTCGGCGAGGGCGAGGTGACCGTCGATGTGACGGCGAGCGAGCAGATCAAGGTGGGGATTGAGCGGCTGCATCTGGAGCAGGATGCCGGCAAGTCCCAGCATGACCAGCACCCGACCATGAGCTTTGTTGATCTCAACCGCTCTGGCGTCGCGCTGATGGAAATCGTCTCGCGGCCCGATATTCGTTCGCCGGAAGAGGCGCGCGCCTATGTCACCAAGCTGCGGTCGATTCTGCGCTACCTCGGCACCTGCGACGGCGACATGGAAAAAGGCAACCTGCGTGCCGATGTGAACGTGTCCGTACGCCGCCCCGGCGGTGCACTTGGCACACGCTGCGAAATCAAGAACGTCAATTCCATTCGTTTCATCGGCCAGGCTGTCGAAACCGAAGCACGCCGCCAGATTGGTATCCTTGAAGATGGTGGCGTCATTGACCAGGAAACGCGCCTGTTCGATCCCGTCAAAGGCGAGACGCGGTCAATGCGGTCCAAGGAAGAGGCGCATGATTACCGCTATTTCCCCGACCCGGACCTGCTGCCGCTGGAATTTGATCAGGCCTACGTCGATGCGCTGCGCCACGATCTGCCGGAGCTGCCGGACGAGAAGCGCGCGCGCTTCATCGCCGATTACGGTCTGACACCCTATGATGCCGGTGTGCTCGTCGTTGAACGCGAAAGTGCCGATTTCTTTGAGCAGGTCGCAAAAGGCCGCGACGGCAAGGCGGCGGCTAACTGGGTGATCAATGAGTTGTTTGGCCGCCTCAATAAGGAAGGCAAGGCCATAGAGGTCTCGCCCGTCAGCGCTGGCCAGCTCGGCGCGATTATCGATTTGATTGGCGATGGCACCATCTCCGGAAAGATCGCCAAAGATCTCTTCGAGATTGTCTGGACGAAGGGCGGCGACCCGAAAAAGCTCGTCGATGAGCTTGGCCTGAAGCAAGTCACTGACACCGGCGCGATTGAGCGCGTGGTCGATGAAGTCATCGCCGCCAATCCCGATAAGGCCGCAGCGGCAAAGGAAAAGCCGACAATGGCGGGCTGGTTTGTCGGTCAGGTGATGAAAGCCTCTGGCGGCAAGGCCAACCCGCAGGCGGTCAACGACATTCTGAAAAAGAAACTCGGCATCTGACTGCCATGCAGGGCCTGACCTTTCGCGTGGCGGAGGCGGGCGATGTCGCCGCGTTGGTGGCTTTGTATGCTGATGATATTCTTGGTGCGGGCCGCGAAACCGCAGATGCCGCAGACCTGAAACGCTATCGCGATGGTCTGGACCGCGTCATCGCCTGTCCTTCCACCAATATCTACATGGTGGAACGTGACGGCGTCGTTGTCGGCACGTTCCAGCTGACATTCACGCCCGGCGTTGCGCAACAAGGGCTGTTGCGCGCCACGGTGGAAGCGGTGCGGACCCGCGCCGATCTGCGCGGACAAGGCATCGGCGCCGCGATGATGCGTTTTGTCGAACAGACCGCGCGCGCCCGTGGCGCTGGTCTCATTCAACTCTCGTCGAATATCGCGCGACCCGCTGCGCACCGCTTTTATGCAAGGCTGGGTTATGCGCATTCGCATGCGGGCTTCAAACTGTACCTGCGCTGAACCATCGGGCGTACCGCTGCAATATACCGTCCGGCATTGCTGCGAGCCTATTTTAAGGACTCTGATTCGGGCTTGATTCGCGTAACTTTGCGCATTTTCGCCAGTGGTGGACGGCGCAGAAGTGCGTTTTCCCCGGTCAGGATTCGGCCTCTTGACCAGTAAAAAGCGAGCCTGGACGCACCAAGACTTGGGCTTTTGTCGCAGTATTGGCCAAAAAAATCCGCCCGCGCGCCCGTGTCTGGCGCAGAAGCATCGGCGAACTTCTCGCGCTAAGTTATGCATGTTTTGCAGGCATAACTTTCATTAAGGCCAGAACCTTTGCCGCTGAACGCTATGGTGAAATGCCCGCAAAACGCCATGCGCGGCAACGCCCGTCAGAACTCGTCAACCAAAATGTAAAGATTGTGCGATTACTGAAAGCCTGCATGCGGCTTTGAAAGAGAGACTCGCGATTTTCTCAATCACGCTGTATGAATTGTCTGCGCCAACTGAGGGAGGGCTCCATTCATGGCGAAAGCTGCTAAGAAGTCTGCGTCCAAGTCTGCTGAAGCGAAAGCAAAGGCTGCTGCCAAGAAGGCTGCTGCTGCTGCGAAGAAGAAGGCTGCCGCCGAAAAGGCGAAGGCCAAGAAGGCTGCTGCCGCTGCCAAGCGCAAGGCACGCGCCGAGAAGATGAAAGCGAAGAAGGCCGCTGCGGCCGAGAAGAAGCGGATGGCGAAAGCCAAGGCTGCTGCCAAGAAGGCCGCTGCCGCCGCGAAGAAGAAGGCTGCAAAGTCTTCTGGCCGCAAGAAGCCGGGTCCGAAGCCTGGTTCCAAGCGCAAGCCAGCGGCTAAGAAGGCCGCGAAGCCTGCCAAGGCTGCAAAGAAGGCGGGCGCCAAGCGCCGTGGCCGTCCGCGCAAGGTCGCTGCGTAAGCTTTTTCGATCACGCTAAAGGCGCTGCTGTAACCGCGTGCAGGTTACAGCAGCGCCTTTTTCTTTTGTCCCGTATGTTCTTCGGGCCGCAGCACGGCCGCGCGTGACTGGCCGATGTGCGGTTGTGGCGTGGCGCCCGCGCGCTTAAACGCCAGCCGCTTTCAGGCGCGTATTGCAGGCCGACCAGAATTGCGGCCATTTCTGCCCGCCCGTTTTGTTGGCGGCCTTTGCTTCTTTCCATTCGCTGCTGCATCGCGTCCGCCGCTCGGCAAAGTTGCCGCCGGTTGATGGCTTGCCGCGCCGCGCTTTTGGTTCCGCTGATTGTGATGCAACGGGTTGCGCCGGCTGGACTGCGGGCGTGGATGGCTGCGTGGCAGCGGGCGCTGGCCGGCGCAGCGGATTGTTCGTCACAGGCGAGGTGGTTTGCGCCGCAGCAGCAGTGATGGAAAGTGCGAGGAATGCAGCGGCTGTGATAATCGTTTTCATCGAAATCTCCGTGAGCGATCGATCAGCGGCAGGCGCTTTGTCCACACCCTGACGCTGCGCGCATATCACAGGCTTGGCGCACCAAACGCAAGCGCCTGCATTGCCGCGCACAACAGGGCGCGGCATGTTCCAGCGGCAGGCGGCGCATGCGACGCCGGGGCCTTTCGCGGCGGCGCGTTCCCTGTAATCTCCCGCCACCAACCCCGATGTCCTGAAGAGGAGTGCGCCATGACCGCTGCGCAGCAACCGATTGAATTGCACTACTGGCCGACGCCGAATGGCTGGAAAATTTCCATCATGCTCGAAGAGTGCGGGCTGCCCTACGATCTGAAGCTGGTGAACATCAGCAAGGGCGAGCAGTTCCGGCCTGAGTTTCTGGCGATCTCGCCCAACAACCGCATGCCGGCCATCGTCGACCCCAATGGGCCGGACGGCAAGCCGATATCGGTATTCGAATCCGGCGCGATCCTGCAATATCTCGGCCGCAAGACCGGAAAATTCTATCCGGCCGATGAGCGCGGCCGCGTCGAGGTCGACCAGTGGCTGTTCTGGCAAATGGGCGGTCTGGGGCCGATGGCCGGGCAGACCCATCATTTCCGCGTCTATGCGCCGGAGAAAATTCCGTACGCCATCGACCGCTACACCAACGAGGTGAACCGCCTCTATGGCGTCATGAACAAGCGGCTGGCTGACCGCGCCTATCTCGCGGGCGATTATTCCATCGCCGACATGGCGTGCGTCGGCTGGGCCAAGCTGTGGGAGCGGCAGGGTCAGGACATTGCCCAGTTCCCCCATTTGAATCGTTGGCTCGATGCGGTGCTGGCGCGTCCGGCTGTGCAGCGCGGTCTTGCCGTGGCCGCCGAGCAGCGCGTGCCGAATGTCGCGCAGGATGAGGAGGCGCGCAAAGTATTGTTCGGCCAGAAGGCGCGCTGACAGCGTTCCTGGCCGATTAAATTGATACAGAGGCGGCAAGGGCAGCGGTGATGCGCCGCCCTTCGTGCATGGTCGCGGCGACAGCCACCCGCATGTCTGGCCAAGGCGCGCGCGCCGCCACCGTCAATACAGCGCCGTCGTGCGCCAGTGATGCCATCTGCAGCGAAAAGTCCGGCCAGCACAGCCCGTCGGCAATGCCGCGCCCGGTCGCCTTCAGCACCGCCTCCTTTGCCGTCCAGAGTCGCAGGAACATTGGCCGCTGCTGCTCGTCCGGCAGATGCGCCAACGCGTGCGCTTCCGCTGGCGTGAAATGATCGCGCGCCAGTACCAGCACATTAAGCGACGGATCATCTGCTTCGCAGTCTACACCGGCAGTGCCATGAGGATGAAAGCCGATGACCAGACTGTGATCGCGATGCGACAGCGACACGCCCAGTTCAGGCCATGGCGCCATCAGGCAGGGCCGCCCGCTGGCGCGCCGCGCAACCGTGACCGTTTGTCCGGCATGGTGTGACAGAACAGCGGTCGCGCAGGCGTCACGCTGTGCCGCATCATCACTGTTGTCGGCCACCAGAAACGCCACCGCATCGTCAATGCGCAGCAAAGGGTGAGGCGGGGCCAAAGTCCCGGTCATGGCGTGAGATATTCAGGCCGCCAGTGCCGTATGCAGCACAGGCTTTTCCATAGCTGCGGCGGGGGCTGCCATGACCGGCTGCGCCGGCGCGCCCGCCCAGCGCGTGTTAGCCGGAATATTCTCGCCCTTCATGATCAGCGACAGTGCACCGAGCCGGGCATGATCGCCAATCTCGGTATCATAAAGCACGGTCGTGAACGCGCCGATGCTGACTCCGGCGCCAACCTTGATCGCACCAACCTTCATCAGACGGTCTTCATAGAGATGGGTTTGCAGGCACGACATGGAGTTCATGACTGCGTAATCGCCGATTGTGCAGCAATCAAACTCCGTCAGGTCAGTCGTATCCATGAACACACCCTTGCCGACCTTCGTGCCGAACAGCCGCAGGAAGAACGGCAGCCAGAATGTGCCGCGCACATGTTCAAGCAGCACGCGCCCGCCAAGACCCCAATAAAGCACCGCGACCGCCTCGGTTTTCATCGCCCATGCCGACCACATTGGCCGCATCTGCGGCTTATAAACGCCCATCAGCGCCCATTTGATGGCGCAGACCACGAGTACCATAATGACAGGCATGATCACCGATCCGGCCATGAAAATCGCCAGCGCGCTGCCATAATCGCCGGCCGCATAGCGCGGTTCGATCATGTCGACCGTGAAGGAGCCAAGCGAGATGAACAGGGCGGTGGGGAACGTTGTGTGCAGCGCTTCAAACCCGGCGCGCGCCAGTTTTTTCCAGATCGACGGCTCATAGGTCCAGTTCGCGCCAAGATCGTTGAATTGCTGGCGCACCGGAAATTTGATTGGCGGCGATCCGAACCATGTCTCGTTCTCAGCCGTCACGCCGCTCGCCGGCGCTTTGGACTTCACGCCGATCAGCGTGCCTTCCGCCAAATCAGCGCCCGGCGCAATCACCGCATTGTTGCCGACGAACACCCGTTCGCCGATCTCGGTTTTTTCCAGCGTCATCCAGCCGCGATGAATGTCCTCGTCGCCGAGCGAGCATTCATCGGCCATGAAACTCTTGCCGCCGATGGAGACAAGGTCGAAGCGTCCGCCGAGATTGGTCGAGATTTCCGCACCCTTGCCGATCCGCGCGCCCATCAGGCGGTACCAGCCGCGCATGTAAACTGTGGCGTAGAGCGAGGAGAGTGTGTCGAGCGACACCTCTGTCGTCAGGTTGACGATCCATTTGCGCAGATAGGTGCCGGAATAGATCGAATAGACGCCCGGTTGTAGCCGGCGCGGCATGATCATCCAGCGCAGCGCAATGACGAACGCGAGGGTGAACACCACTAGAGCCATGCCCATCACCCACGCGACGGGCAGCAGCACATGGTACCATGGCAGCCATTCAATCCGGTCAATGAAGAAGGATTCGACGCGGTCGAACACATAGAAGGCGGGGAAAATCGGGATCAGCCCGATAGAGGAAATGGCGAGCACGAGAAAAGCATAGACCGCGAACAGCCCCGCCTTTTTACC
>JBOFFO010000212.1:0-1572 GCA_051648665.1 Beijerinckiaceae bacterium
AGAAGGTGAACATCAGCACTGACGCCGTAACCTGCGCAAGCGCGAGGCCCGGCGCCTGCGCCAGCGGTTGCACCGGAATCCCGCCATGGATAATCAGCGCGGCAACGGCGAGAATCACTGCAGCGGCGAGATTGCTGCCCGCGACCAGCGCAATTGGGTCCGCCCCCGGCGGCCACGCGCGGGTACGATAGACATTGCCGCAGGCGAGGCTGACGGGAATCAGGAAGGCCAGCAGGATGGCGAGAGGATCGGCACTCTGCGGATCCTGCAAACGGGCGAGCGCGATGATCAATGCGCCCGCGAATCCCACGCCGATGCCGAGCATGCCGAGCAAGCTGGTGCGGCCCGTGCCGGTCACGCGCGCCAGCACAAGGGTCACCATGGGCGACAGCGTGAACATGATGCCGCTGTAGCCGGCCCCGACGCGCGGAATGACCGTGAACAGCAGGATATTCGGGATCGCGTAGGAAATCAGCGCCGCCACAGCATAATACGTCACGGTGGCGCGGTCGCGCGGCAGGCCATGGCCGCGCAGAATGCTTGCGCCAAACAGCACCAGCCCGCTGCCGCCGGCAATCAACAGCGCCCAGACCACGGGCGTAATGCCTGCGGCCGCCGCCCATTTGCCGAACGGAAATGTCGCGCCGAGAAAAAAACCGGTGATCAGCAGGAGCGCGAGTGGCGACTGCCAAAGCCGTTGCGCCACGGCACGCACGGCGTCATCCGTTCCCCGCTTGGCGTCTGCACCGCATTAGCCGCGCGCCGCCTTCAGCGCCGCTGTCGCGCCATTGCGCAGCATGATCTGGTCCGTCTCGATCGACACGATCTGGTAGCCCCACTCCGCCAGCTCTTTCGCACGCGGGCCGGACATGGAGAAGGCACAGGCGATCTTGTTTTTCGCGCGGGTGCGGCGGGCAATATCCTTGCTCGCTTCCGTCACCTCGCTACCGAACGCGTCGACCAGCGCGCCGCGCGACAATGCAATCGACAGGTCGGAGGGACCGACGAGAATGCCGTCGATCCCCGGCACATCGAGAATTGCCTCGAGATTGCCCATCGCCTCACGCGTTTCGATCATGGCGATGGTCAGGGAAAAACCGTTGCATTGTTTCAGATAATCCGCCGGCGAGAGGCCGGAGAGATTGAGCGCGCGGGCCGGACCCCAGCTGCGGTCACCATCGGGCGGCAATTTGGTGAAGCTGGCGAACAGCTTTGCATCAGCCACCGTGTTGATCATCGGCGCGACGATGCCGGACGCGCCCATATCGAGCATGCGCGAGGCCATGGCGAAATCGCCGACGGGAATGCGCACCAGCGCTGGCTTGCCCGCACCGATCACCTCGGTGATGCCGGCGGACGACGAATCAAACGTGAACGCGCCATGCTGCTGGTCGAGCAGCACCGCATCATAGCCGGAGCGCGCCACAAGCCCCGCCACCGTGGGATCGCCGATGCCGCACCAGCCGATGAACAGCGGAGCCTTCTTGAGCGCGGCGGGCAGGGTCATCATCGGGTGCATGGCGTTTCCTTCAGTCAGAACTATTTTTGATGATGCGCACAGTGCCATACTTG
>JBOFFO010000213.1:0-5886 GCA_051648665.1 Beijerinckiaceae bacterium
CCTTCTGCAATTCCGTACTCGGCGCGCGCACCAACCGCTATGGCGATTTTCTCGACATCGCCTGCGCCATTGCGGGCCGCGCGCCCCAGTATGGGCTGCATTTGCCGCGTAACCGCAAGGCATGGCTCGCGGTGCGGACCGATGGCGTGTCAGCCGGTCTCAAGCAAAGCGATGAGTTCTGGCCAGTGCTCGGCGCATGGCTGGGGCAGACCGCCGGCACAGACATCGCCGTGTTTACCGGTCTTGCAGGTTATGCCACCGAGGACCGGATGAAGGCGCTCGGCGCGGCTGCGGCATCAACAGGGGCGGTCGCCCTTTTTCATATCGCTGGGGTGACGCCGGAAGCGCCGGACGTTGAGGCGATTTGCGCCGAGGATTGCGTCGATGTGATTTTGACGCCGGCCATGCTGCGCGCTGCGCGCGACATGCTCAGCACGGCGGCGGATGGCGCTGTCGATGCGGTGGCGGTCGGCAGCCCGCATCTCAGCCTGGCTGAGTTCGATGGCATTGAAAGACAACTGGGCGGGCGGCGCTTTGCCCTGCCCTTCTACGCCAACACCGGGCGGCATGTGATCGCTGTGCTGGAAGAGAAAGGCCGTCTGCGTCCCCTCACAGAGGCTGGCCTCATCCCGGTTGTCGATACTTGCATTGCGGTCACGCCCATCCTGCCAGAACACAGCAACGGCGTGCTGATGACCAACTCCGGGAAATTTGCCTGCTACGCGCCGGCGACGACAGGCTATGCCAGCCTGTATGGCAGCCTGCACGACTGCATCGAAACTGCGGTGGCCGGTCGGCTCGTTCGGGATGAAAGCCTGTGGCAATGAATGTTCAGGCCGGTAATGGCGCGCGCATGATGTATCCCGGCACAGCCGAAGCGCCGGCACTGGTGCTGGATGCACCGCTGAGCTTCTGGGGCGGCGTCGATCCTTTCACGGGCCGCATCATTGCGGTGCGCCATCCACAACATAACCAGTCCGTCGCCGGGCGTATGCTGGTGATCGCTGAGCCGATCGGTTCGTCCTCGTCCTCTGCTGTGCTGCTGGAACTGATCCGCGGCGGCAACGCACCAGCCGGCATTCTGCTCGGACGTCCCGATGCGATCCTGATTGTGGGATGCTTGGTGGCGCGCGAGATGGGATGGCAGGCCCCCCCTGTGCTGCTCGATCCCGGAATCGTTACGGCAGCTATTCGTTCCGGCGAACGGCTCACGCTCGATGCGGCGGGGTGGCGGCGTCTGGCATAGCCGGAACGGCTCCATGCTGCGGCTCTGCCGCCTCTGACCGTGCATCGAGAATGTGGTCAGCGATGCCAGCGCCCAGCCACATGGAAAACAAGGTCAGCCACGCTGTGGTGGCCAGAATCGCGCCGCCCGTTACGCCTGCGCCGACCGCGCAACCGCCTGCAAGCATTGCACCAAACCCGGCCATCACCGCACCGGCGATGTAGCGGCGCATACTGTGGCCATCCTTGAAGCCTTCCAGCTTCAATTCACCCGCCATCCACCCCATCAAAAAAGAACCAAGCACAACACCCGGCACCAGTCCCTGCTCGAAATCGATCGTCCGGCCGGCGGGGCTGAGCACCAGCATCAGCATATCCGCAGACGGGCCTGAAAAGGTGATGCTGCGCAGGGCCACCGGCGCGAATGCGGCCTGCCCGATGCCATAGGTGGCCCACCAGCCCAGCGTGATCACCGCACCGACGCCGATGGCGGACAACCAGACGCGTGGCTTCAGCCGGTTGCTGCGCGCGACATAAATGGCGGCCAGTATCCAGCTCGTCAGCAAAGCCAGCGTGCCCCATCGGCCCCAGCCCGCGAGTTGGCCAAGGTCGCGCATGGGACCGCCACCGATGGTCCAGAGACGCGCTAGAAATTCGCGCGCCGGAGCAAGGATGCCGCGATAGGACGCCTGTGCCGCCATGGCAAAGACAAGGCCTGACAACAATGCGCGCAGATTGCCATTGGCGGAGAGCACCAGCAGACGGCTGGCACAGCCGCGCGTCATAACCATGCCGATGCCGAACAAGAGTCCGCCGATCACTGCGCCGGAAATGCTGCCTTCGCTGGCGAGTTGACGCGCCTGCGCCACATCAAGCCAGCCCAAGCCTATCAGCGCTTGTGCACTGGCCAGCGCGGTCGCGAATGCCAGCAACCAGACCGCCAGTTTTGGGCCCAAACGGCCGCGCGAAAATTCGATAACCGCAGCACGCAGGCAGAAGCGGCTGCGCTGCGCCAAGGCGCCGAACAATACGCCAATCATCAAGCCGGCGACGGCGAGCACTGATGCCTCACCCCAGCTTTCGATAGCAGCCTCGACCAGACGCGCAATCATCGCCATGCATCCCCCTCCATATTCAGATATGAGAATGTCTGTGATCTGTCGTTGACCGCCATCAACCTGTAGCCAGGGGAGGCTCCCGTCATGCGTTGCCTCGCAGGATTACGACCCCTAGGCTGTTTCCAATACTCCCAACGATGAAAAGCAGGCCGCGTATTGATTTCGTTCGCCAAACATTGGCGCAAGCACCGCTGGCCAGCCCTCATCGGCTTGCTGGCGGGGTTGGTTGTGCTCGCCATTCTTGGCCGTCAAGGCACACCACTCGCAGGGTCACCACGGGAATCGGTATTCGATATGCTGCTGCGGTTTCTTCCGGGTCCGCCCGATCCGCGCATCATCGTCATCGATATTGACCGGGACAGCTTGGCGGCCCACGGCCCTTGGCCTTGGCGGCGCGATGTGCTGGCGCGTCTTCTGAAGCCGATTGTCAACGCCAAACCTTCGGTTGTCGGCGTTGATATTGTGCTGGCCGGCACGAAAAATCTGCATGAAGATTTGGCGCTGGCGAATGCGCTGCGCGGCGGCCATTTCGTACTGGCCGCTGCGCTCGATCCTGATGGCGACAGTAACGTTTTGCCGGAATTTTCCATCGTCACCATCGGACAGGCCCAGCCCATGCTGCCGGCGGTGCAGGCTGATGCGCTGGTGCGTCCACCAGAAGCATTGGCGGGAGAGGCAACCGTTGGCATCGTCGCGCTGCCGACAGATGAAACCGGGCGGGTGCGAACAGTGCCGCTCTTGGCTGAAGTCGGGCCAACGGTCCTGCCTGCTTTTGCGCTCGAGATCGTGCGCCGCGCGAAAACGGACGCCACACCGCAGATCGTTGGCGCCGCGCAAATGCTACGCGTGGCCGATGTCACGGTGCCGCTGCAGACAGATGCGCTGCTGCGCGTGCGCTGGACTGCACAGGCCACACATGCAGCGCGCACAGTTTCGGCTGGCGCGATCATGAGCGGCGCATTCGATGCGGCGCGACTGGCAAACGCCATCGTGTTGGTTGGATCGAGTGCGCCTGAAGCTGGTGGCCTGCGGCCGACGGTGATGGATGCTTTCGCGCCAGCCATCCAGATTCAGGCCGATGCCGTAACGCAATTTCTCAGCGGAAAATCGCCGCAACGGCCCGCAATTTTCATGAGGATCGAGCGGGCGCTGGCCGCTGCGCTGATTGTCGCAGGCATAGTTGCAGCGCTGGTGTTTGCGCCGGTGATTGGCGCAATGGTGATGCTCGCCATTGCCGCTGTGTTATTTATGGCGGCGATCATGCTGTTTCGCCAATCCGGCCTGCTGTTCGATGCACTACTGCCGGCTGCCACAGGCGCCGCAGCATGGCAGGCGGCGGCGCTTGCGGCTTTCGCCATTACACGCCGCGACCGCGCCGCGATTGAACGGCGTTTCGCCCGTCATCTGGCTCCGGCGGTGGTGCAGAAAATCATCGATAATCCTGACGCACTGAAACTGAAGGGCGAAGCGCGCCCGGTGACGGCGTTGTTTACGGATATTGAAGGCTTCACGGCACTGACCGACCGGGTAACGCCCGAAACGCTCATTGCGATTCTCGATGGCTATGTGACCGTGACCTCGGCCATCGTCACGAAGCATGGCGGCATGGTCGACAAAATCGTCGGTGACGCCGTGCATGCCCTGTTCAATGCGCCCATTGATCTGCCCGACCATGTGGACCGCGCCATTGATTGCGCGCTGGAGCTTGTCGCGGCGACAGAGGAATTCCGCCATTCTGCGCTGGCCGCTCCGCATGCGGTTGGCCGCACACGCGTCGGCATCGAAACCGGCACAATGGTGGTTGGAGAAATTGGCGGCGGCGACAAGCTCGACTACACCGCGCATGGCGCCTCAATCAATCTGGCCGCGCGGCTTGAACAGGCCAACAAATTATTCGGCTCGTCGATTCTTGTTGGGCCGCAAGCGGTTCGTGCTTCGCAACGTCATCGGTTTGCAGTGCGGGGTACGATCAAAGCGCATGCGGATGCCGAACCCGTGGAGGCAAGCGAGCCTGCCTCTCACATGCATTAAGTCACATGCGCGCAATCAGGCGACCGAGGCGAGCGCAGAAGCAACACGCCCCGCGCCCCATGCTTTCGGCTGCGTCGGCGCATCGCCGATGGCCGCAATATCCGTGCCCTCGCCCGGCTTCAGGATAACCTGCTTTCCGCCGGCCCGGACTGCGACCGAGCCGTGCTGCACAAAAATGCCAAACACTCCGTTCGAAGGTCCGGCAAAAAAAGTCGTGCCTCGCACCGCGATGAGTGCATAAGGGCTGTTCACGCGGACGCCGCCACGCTTCAACCGCTCAGACTTATCGAACAGCAGCGCGCCTGCTTCAATGGTAATATCGCCGCCGGATTCAGCCAGAAATTTATCGATACGGATTTTAGCGCGCTCGCTGAGCGAGACACGTGTCTGTCCGGCCAGTACCATTTTAAGACGTGAGGCTTCGCCGGTGCGGATCAATTCGTCGATGTTAACGGGCGCACCGGGATTCATAGTGCGCGTGCCGCTGCCGACCTCTGCAAAGGCCGAACCGCGCATTTCCGTCACCTCTCCGACTGAACTGGCGCTTGCCCCGGCAGAACTCAACAGCACCAAGGGTGCAGCCAGCAATCCGGCTGCGTGGCGGCGGCTGATGTTTCCAGTCTTTTCAGACATTTTTCTTGATCTCCATTCCGGGTGCGATGCGCCCGCCTTCCGCCACCTGCGCCAGCAAGGCTGGATCGCAAAATAACCTGTCCGCCGTGCGCCGCAACGCTTTCATGTCTTCCAGCATTTTCAAAGCGCCATTCACCTTCGGCCGGCTGGCCCCCAGCAACTGCGCCAATTCGGTTTGTGAAAATCCCAACTCAACGGCGATGCGCTTGTTGGACGGCGCTTCACGGCCGTTCAACTGGCCGAGCAGAAAACGCGCGAGCCTGATTTCGATGGGGTGAAGAGCGATGGTTTCCATCTGGTACGTCGTTTCACGGATACGCCGGCAGAGGAAGCGGATGACCGCCAGCGAGATGGCCGGATGCTTCAGCATCAGCCGCTCAAAGTCTGTGCGCGACAACACAAAGCCTTTCGCTGCCGTGATTGCCGTGACATTAGCGGTGCGCGGGCCGCCATCGAACGCCGAAATTTCCCCCAGTACCTGACCGGCGATGCCGTGACGCACACTGAGTTCCCGGCCATCTTCCGACAGGACGGAGACCCGCACGCGGCCAGAGCCAATCACCAGCAGATAAGACCCCTCGTCGCCCGCAGAAAAAATGCTTTGCCCGGCAGCGTAACTGCATGGCCGGAACAGCGCAGCAAAATCAGCCAACCCTTCATCCGGTATGGAATGAAAAATATCGGTGAAAAGCTCTGCGCTGCGCAACAGATCGTTGAGTGAGGGTTGCTCGTTCGCCATACGCCGTTTGTCGTCACGCTTGCACGGAAAGGTTAAAACCTAAGCGGCGCGCGGTTACGGCACAAGGGCTGGCTATGGTCAAACAAAGAGCGCGCGCGCAGCGGTCTGGATCGCAAAGTTGTTGGAATTGATGCCGGCAAC
>JBOFFO010000214.1:0-8483 GCA_051648665.1 Beijerinckiaceae bacterium
TTATGTGCAGCATTACCGCATTGGCGCCATGATCGGCTGTGCCAGCTTCGAAGGTACGGATGCCGGTCAGCATGCACTGGCACTGAGCTATCTTCATCATAATGCGCGCGCAGCATGGTCCTGGTATGCGACAGCGCACTCCGATCGGCGTGCGCGCTTTGCGTTGATCAACACTGATGCCATCGATGCGCGTGCAGCCCTGCGCGCCATGCCGCCGCTGATCAAGGGGTATCTGCGCGCCGGCGCGCGGTTCACCACCGAGCCTGTCATCGATCATGCGTTCGGCACTGTCGATATTTTTGTGGTCATGCCGACTGCGGAAATTAATCCGCGCTATGTTGATTATTTTTCCACTGGCGGGACGCGCTGCGCCGCCTAGATCACGCTGCGTTTTGACGGAATCGTCAAAACGCAGAAACGTGATCGAATCAAGGATGAGAGCATGCTTTTTGCGATATACCGGTTTCCACTTTATCGCAGCATGCTCTAGACGCTGATGCCCGCTGCGCGCCATTCCGCGCGCACATCTTCATCAGATTCTGCGTTGGCCTTTGCCGTATGCGCCGCCAAACGGTGCGGCGCGAGACGATGCAGCGCCCAGACGGCCATGCCGCGCACGAGGGGTGATTCATCCTGCAACAGGCGCTCCGCTTCCTCCGCCAGACACTCATCTTCGGAATTGCCGATGGCGATGAGCACGTTGCGGATAAAACGGTTCCTCCCCGTGCGCTTCACCGGCGTGCCGGCAAACAGCGCGCGGAAGGCCGCATCATCGAGCCGCGCCAGTTCTGACAAGGGACGATTTTTCAACTCCGCACGCTCCGCCAATTTAACATCAGCGCTGGCCTGTGCGAATTTGTTCCACGGGCAGACCGCGAGGCAATCGTCGCAGCCAAATATCCGGTTGCCGATCAGCGGGCGAAATTCAGGCCCGATCGGGCCTGCATGCTCAATGGTGAGATACGCAATGCAGCGGCGCGCATCAAGCACATAGGGTTCGGGAAATGCGTTCGTTGGACAAATATCGAGACAGCGGCGGCATGAGCCGCAATGATCCTGCTCCGGCGCATCCGGCGGCAAGTCTGCCGTGGTCAGAATAAAGCCGAGAAACAGCCAGTTGCCGGACTCGCGCGCGATCAGCACAGTGTGCTTGCCCTGCCAGCCCAACCCGGCGGCCTGCGCAGCCGGCCGCTCCATCAGCGGTGCGGTATCGACAAAGACCTTCACAGTGCAGGATGTGCGCGCGGCCAAAAATCCTGCCAGTTCCTTCAGGCGGCCCTTGATCACATCATGATAATCGCGGCGGCGCGCATAGGCCGAGATCACGCCGCTGGATTTTTCTGCAAGATCATCAAGCGGATCATTATCCGGCGTGTAATTCAGCGCCACAACAATCAGCGTCCGCGCCTCCGGCCACAACCGTGCGGGGTGGCTGCGGCGCTCTGCATGGTCGGCCATCCATGCCATGGTGCCGTGATGGCCCTGCGCCAGCCAGGCCGCGAGTGCGGCCTGCGAATCCGGCACATCGGCCACACGCGCGATGCGGAGATCGGCAAAACCCAGCGCCAGAGCACGCCCATGCAACGCAGCCTTCAGGCGCGCGGCGGAATCACACGCGCCGCGCTGCTTGTCACCGCCTGCGTTGTTATCCGGCCCCACTGCTTCCCCTTGGCTTTCCCTTGGCTTTCCCTGCTTGGCCCTGGCTGGCTGCCCCAGCTTCCGGTCCATGCCCGCGCATTTATCGTTAACAAAGCGTTGATGATCCACCGCTAACAGAATAGCAACGCCTGTCCCACCGATGCCGGAGCCTGCCCGTGGATGCCATCAAAGCCCTGTTCTTCGGCATCCTCGAAGGGTTGACCGAGTTTCTGCCCGTCTCCTCCACCGGGCACCTGTTGCTGGTCGAACATTTCTTCAAGTTCGATGATGACGCGATGGGCAAGAGCTTCGTCATCATGGTGCAGCTCGGCGCCATTCTGGCGATCCTCAGCGTCTATTTCCAGAAACTGTGGCGCGTGGCGATGGCGTTGCCGACGAGCAAGGAGGCGCAGCGCTTCGTTGCTGGCGTTTTGCTCGCTTTTCTGCCGGCTGCGTTCTTTGGATTTCTGCTGCGCGATTTCATCAAGGGCGTGCTGTTCAATCCGCTGGTGGTCTGCATCGCGCTGATTGTCGGCGGCCTTATTTTGCTTGTCGTGGATGAGCATGAATTCGAGAACAAGCATGATGATGCCATGGCGCTGCCGCTCGGCACCTATCTGAAAATCGGCCTGTTCCAGTGCCTCGCCATGATTCCCGGCGTGTCCCGCTCCGGCGCGACCATCGTCGGCGCGATGATGATGGGCACGACCAAGCGCGCGGCGGCGGAATTTTCCTTCTTCCTCGCCATTCCCACCATGGTCGGCGCGTTCACACTCGAACTCATCAAATCGCGCAAGGATCTGACGCTGGATGGCATGACCATCATCGGCATCGGGTTCGCAACGTCCTTTGTCGTCGCACTGTTTGTGGTGAAGAAGCTGCTCGACTATGTCTCGCGCCACGGGTTTGCGCTGTTTGCATGGTGGCGCATCATTGTCGGCGCGGCAGGCCTTGCCGGCCTTGCGGTGCAGCAGGGCTGGTTCGCAAAATTCCTGTAAGGCCTGTTATTGCGGCGCGCTTTCCGTTTCCGGAAAATCCTCGGTGCGGAACCGGTAATGCGTCGAGCAAAATTCGCAGGTGACGGTGATCTGCCCGTCGTCGGCCACCATGTCGCGGCGCTCCTGCGCTGAAAAACGGCGCAGCATCTCGTCAATCTTTTCGCGCGAGCACCGGCATTGCGTGCTGAGAGGCACGGATTCGAACACGCGCACACCGCGCTCATGGAACAGGCGGAACAGCAATTCCTCGCGCGTCACGGTCGGGTCGACCAGTTCATGATCCTCCACCGTGTCGGTGAGCGAGCGCGCCTCGACCCACGCATCATCGTCCGGCCGGTCATCGCGCCGGTGATTGTCCGGCGCATCGCCGGGATCGAGATCGCGCTGACGCTGACGGTCCGGCGATACTGGCAGGAATTGCACCATGACGCCGCCGGCGCGCCAGCGATTTTCATCCGCAGCGCCGAGCGATTCCGCCACGGCCAGCCGCACCCGCGTCGGAATCTGTTCGGAACGCAGAAAATATTCATGCGCCGCCGCCTCAAATCCCTGCCCGGATAGTTCAACGATGCCCTGATAGCGCGCCGTTTGCGGACCGCGATCAATGGTGAAACCGAGATGTCCCTTGCCGAGCAGATCCGCCGGTGTGCTTTTTCCCAGCACCGTTTGCTGCGCCACCTTGTCCGCATCAAAACGGGCATAGGCGCGCATGGAGGCATGACCAGATGAATCCGCCGGCGGCTCATAATCAACAACGATCATGCCGACTGCGCCATCGCTGCGGGTCTGCAACTGAAAACGGCCCTCAAATTTCAGCGATGAGCCAAGCAGCGCGGTGAGCACCACGGCTTCTCCCAGCGCACGCGACACCGGTGCGGGATAGCCATGCTGCGCCAGCATCGAATCGAGCGCCGGCCCGAGCGTGACGGCCCGGCCGCGCACATCCAGCGGCTCAACCGAAAAAGGCAGAACGCGGTCGTCGCTCATGCGTCAACCGCACCAAGGCACCAGGCGAGAATGCCCTTCTGCGCATGCAGGCGATTTTCCGCTTCATCAAAGACAACGGAGTGAGGACCATCCATCACCTCATCCGTCACCTCCTCGCCGCGATGGGCGGGGAGGCAATGCATGAACAGCGAATTGGGTTTCGCCACGCTCATCAGCTTTTCGTTGACCTGATAAGGCATGAGCAGATTGTGCCGGCGGCCCTGATCCTCATCGCCCATCGACACCCAGCAATCGGTGACGACCACATCAGCTTTTTCCACCGCTGCGAAGGGATCGGTGGTGACATGCACGCGCGCGCCATCGGCCCGCGCCGCCTCCAGCAATTTTGCATCGGGCGCGAGTTCGCGCGGTGTGGCAATGGACAGGTCGAAATCAAAGCGCATCGCCGCATGCACCCATGAGGCGAGGACATTGTTGGCGTCGCCGGAATAAGCGATTTTTTTGCCGCGGATCGGGCCGCGATGCTCTTCCACCGTCAGCAGATCGGCCATGATCTGGCAGGGGTGCGATTTTTTCGTCAGCCCGTTGATGACAGGCACGGTTGCATATGCCGCCAGCTCCAGCACCGCATCATGATCGAGAATGCGAATCATGATCGCATCGACGTAACGCGACAGCACGCGCGCGGTGTCGGCAATGGATTCGCCGCGCCCGAGCTGCATTTCCTGACCCGTCAGCATCATCGCGCTGCCGCCCAGTTCGCGCATCGCCATGTCAAACGACACGCGCGTGCGTGTCGATGGCTTGTCGAAAATCATCGCCAGCGTTTTGCCCGCCAGCGGTTTGTCCTGCGGCACAGCGCCTTTCACGCGCCGCGCCTTGATATCGGCTGACGCCTTCAGCAAATTTTGCAACTGGCCGCCGGAGAAATCGGTCAGGTCGATAAAATGTCTTGCGCCACTCATAGGGTCTGCACTCACGCTTTCGGCTGATCCGCCGCAATTTTCTTTTCAACGGCTGCACAGGCTGCATCGATCTTCTGCATGGCCAGCGTGATCTCGTCATCGGAGACAGTCAGCGGCGGCAGAAGACGCACCACATTGTCACCGGCTGGCACGGTCAGCATCTTCTCCGTGCGCAACGCAGCCACGAGGTCGGTGTTGGCGGGTTTGCATTTCAAGCCGATGAGCAGGCCATCGCCGCGAATTTCCTCGATCACCTGCGGATGGCGGTCACGCAATTCAGCCAGCCGCTGCTTCAGCAGCAGGCCCTTGCGTTTGACCTCATCGAGAAAGCCGTCGCCGAGCACGATGTCGAGCACGGCGTTGCCAACGGCCATCGCCAGCGGATTGCCGCCGAAGGTGGTGCCATGGGTGCCGGCAGTCATGCCCTTGCCGGCCTCCTTCGTGGTGAGAAATCCGCCGAACGGAAAACCGCCGCCGATGCCCTTGGCGAAGCTCATAATGTCCGGCTTCACACCCGACCATTCCTGCTGGAACAATGTGCCGGTGCGGCCCACGCCGGTCTGCACCTCATCGAATATCAGCAGCAGGCCTTTTTCATCGCACAGCGCGCGAATGTCGCGCAGTGTCTGCGCTGAAAAGGCGCGCACGCCGCCTTCCATCTGCGTCGGTTCGAGCATGATCGCCGCCGTTTCCGGTATGACTGCGCCGGTCAGCGCCTGCCAGTCGCCAAACGGCACCTGATCGAACCCCTCCGCCTTCGGACCAAAACCTTCGAGATATTTCTGCTGGCCGCCGGCCGCGAGCGTCGCCAGCGTGCGCCCGTGAAACGCGCCCTCGAAGGTAATGATGCGCATTTTATCGGGATGGCCGGAGACAGCATGATACTTACGCGCGGTCTTGATTGCGCCCTCATTCGCCTCGGCGCCGGAATTGGCAAAGAACACATAATCAAGGCCGGTCGCGTCCACGAGGCGCTGCGCCAGCTTCACTCCTTCCGGGATCTGGTAGAGGTTCGACACATGCCAGACCTTCTGGGCCTGATCGACCAGCGCCTTCACCAGATGGGGGTGATTGTGGCCGAGCGAATTGACGGCGATGCCGGAACCAAAATCGAGATAACGGTCGCCATTGGTCGCGGTCAGCCAGACGCCGTCGCCACGCTCAAACGCCAGTTCAGCCTTGGCGAAGGTGGGCAACAAGGGTGATGCAGAGCCGGGATGAGCCTGCTGGTTCATGACAAAAGCCTTTCAAGGACGGCGGGCGTCACCAAGCCGGGGGCATTGTTCTGCCAGAATAGGGACGGACGCAGCGGAGGGAAGGGGAAGATGGAGACACATGAGATGCTGGCGCGGCGCGATGACAGGCAGACGCGCGGCGACCCGCGCGGTTCATCGCGCGTTGGTTCGTGCTCGGTTCCGTCCGTTGCTCATGGGCTGCTCATGCCGGGCCGGCCCGGATTTGTCAAACTGCCGCGGCTGGCTGCCACCTCGCCAGCGGCTTTCCCGCCGGGTTTGCTTTGGGGGCAGCAACGGCCATGATGCCCGCCCGTGCAGGAGCAGCCTGATGATTCCAGATATCCGCAAGATCGCGATTTTTGTCGATGAGACGCTGACGGAGATGGGGCAAAAGGTCGATCCGCCGGTGCGGCGCGCGGCAGCGGTGGCCGTCATCGCCAACCCGTTTGCCGGCTGTTATGTCGCTGACCTGACGCCGCTGATCGAAGCCGGAGACTATCTCGGCAAATTGCTGAGCGAGCGCGCCGTCGCCGCCCTGGGCATCGATGGGTCAACGGCGGAAAGCTATGGCAAGGCGGCAGCTGTCGGCGAAAATGGCGAACTGGAACATGCTGCCGCACTGCTGCATCCCAAAATGGGGGCGCCAGTGCGCAAGACCTTGGGCAAGGGTGCAGCGCTGATCCCTTCCTCGAAAAAACGGGGCGGGCCGGGCGTCGCACTCGACATTCCGCTCGGCCACAAGGATGCAGCCTTCGTGCGCAGCCATTTCGATGGCATGGAGGTGCGCATCACGGATGCGCCGCGCGCCGACGAAATCATGGTCGCGGTCGCGGTCACCACAGGCGGGCGGCCATTGCCGCGCGTTGGCGGTTTGCAGGTCCAAGACATCAAGGGCGACGACGGGCTGCGCTGATGCACGCGCGCGCTCTGGCTGCGATTATCCGCGTGGCTGAAACGCCGATTGCAGCAGTTGCAACTGCGCGGCGACAGGGCTGGCTTCCGCCGGCGGCGGCGGCGGCGCGGAGTCGCTCAGCAATTGATCGAGATGAATAATGCGCGCCTGCATGCGCAGGGAGCGCGAGACAAGATCGCGCAACTCCTCCGGCAACTCGCCATAGAGATCGCTTGGCGGCGGCTGATGATCGGTCCGCAGATTGACCTTGTGCTTTTCTTTCAGCGCCTGCTGCGGAGTGAGTTCGCCCTCCACCACAGCGCGCTGCAACAGCAGCCAGGATGCGACCTGCATCAACCGCGTCGTCAGGCGCATGCTCTCGGACGCGTAAGCCAGCGCAACCATGCGCGGCAGATTTTTCGAGCTTTCGCGCCCGCCGCCATCGAGATAGGCGGCTGAATCTTCGACCAGCGTCATGCCCTCCTTGAACAGCGCCTTGAAGGCATCGGAAGACACAAAACCCATCGCAAAGGAGGCTGCCGCCTCCTGTCTGTCGCCGATGGTCGAAAATTCTTTTTCTGTCGCCACGGTTGATCCCCGCATCCGTTGGCGCTGTGCCGTAGTGACACAACGCATGATCTGATGCTTCCCGTGCTGCAAAACTACCGCCAAAAATTTTGCGGCGCCTCTTTTACGATTGATTAAGGTTAAAAGGCTGGGGGTTGCGGGGATTTTCAATAGAATTTGAAGAAATTCCGGCGGCCAACGCTCACAACTCCCAAGCTGGACTGCCCCCCTTGTTGCACTGCGTCCGCTTTTGAGGCTGCTGAAAACGCTGTGCCGGCGGCTATGGTTCGAAGCGGAACACCCGGCGCGGACGCAATTCGCCCTTTTCGACATCGCCAATGGCAATGAGATCGCCAGCGGCAAAAATCGCTACAGGCTCACCTTCGGCCAGGGGGTGCTGGCCGCGCCACAGCACGCCCTGCCCACGCATGAGACGGCCAGCATCGCCGCGCTGGACATCGATGCGCGGAATTTGGCTCAGCGCAATCTCGGCCGGGCGCAGCGCCTGCGCGATGGCGGCCTCATCGGGCGCACCGCCGTCGATCATCAGTGAAGCAACCGGGGAGAATGTCGCTTCATCGAACGGGCCGACACGGGTGCGGCGCAAGGCCGTGACATGGCCATAGCATCCCAGCGCGCGACCGAGATCGCGCGCGATGGCGCGCACATAGGCCCCCTTGCCGCATTGCATCTCGAACACGGTTGCATCCGGCCCATGCTCAACAAGGGAGAGCGTATCGATCACCACTTCACGCGGCTGCAGCTGCACATCCTCGCCATCACGCGCCAGATCATAGGCGCGCTCACCAGCAATTTTGATGGCGGAATATTTCGGCGGCGTCTGCTGGATCACGCCGGTGAATCGCGGCAGCAACGCTGCAATGGCATCGCGCGAGGGACGATCGGGACTCGTAACGGTGACGCGCCCTTCGGAATCATCCGTATCCGTTTCGCTGCCCCAGCGGGCCGTGAACCGGTAAGACTTGTCGCCATCCATAACAAAAGGCACCGTTTTGGTTGCCTCGCCCAGCGCGATCGGCAGGCATCCCGACGCCAGCGGATCGAGCGTGCCGGCATGGCCCGCCTTGCGCGCCTGATACAGCCGCTTCACCACCGACACCGCATGGGTCGATGTCATGCCCACGGGTTTATCGAGGATAACCCAGCCATGGACATTGCGTTTTTTGGCGCGGAACTGGCCAGAATTTTTCTGACCGCGCGCGCGCGGATCATTCGGCTT
>JBOFFO010000215.1:0-2700 GCA_051648665.1 Beijerinckiaceae bacterium
GCGGCTACGGCCTCGACCTGTCCATGCCGCGCGCCGGAGAGCGCATGGCGGACGCCTATGTCAATCTGCTGCCGGAACAGCCCGGCGTTGCCGTGGTCGTGCTGCAGGAACGGACAAATGCCGAAAAAATGGGCAAGCAGCTCACCCATCGCGGCGCGGCGCGTTCGGTCTCAGCACTGGCCGCCATGCTGGCGCACGAGATCAAGAATCCGCTCTCCGGCATAAAGGGCGCCGCACAACTTCTCGATTCCGCGGTTACCGACGAAGATCGCACCCTGACCCGGCTGATCTGCGATGAGACGGACAGAATTGTTAATCTTGTCAATGAAATGGATCAGTTTTCTGACGTAAGGCCAAAGGCCCGCGAACCAGTGAATGTTCATGCGGTGCTGGAACATGTGAAGCGCGTGGCCCAGTCCGGCGTCGCCCGGCATATCAAGTTTGTCGAGAACTATGATCCATCGCTGCCGCCGGTCTATGGCAACCGCGACGAGCTGATCCAGGTGTTCCTCAATCTGGTGAAAAATGCGGCAGAGGCCATCGGACCGAATGCGATTGATGGCGAAATCATCCTCGGATCAGCCTATCGGTCCGGCATGCGGCTGCGGGTGCCCGCTGGCGGCGACAAGGTCTCGCTGCCGCTGGAGTTTTCGGTGCGCGACAACGGCTCCGGCGTGCCGCCGGACATCCTGCCGCATCTCTTTGATCCGTTTCTGACAACCAAGACGCAAGGCTCTGGCCTCGGTCTTGCTTTGGTCGCGAAGGTGGTCGGCGACCATGGCGGCACCATCGCCTGCGAGTCCCACCCGCACCGGACCGTTTTCCGCGTGCTGCTGCCGATGGCGGCGGCGCGGGATGGCCGGGCGTCGGATATTTGAGGCGCCGTCAGGCGCTGACCGCTGGTGCGGCCAGCCCTTGCGGACCTGACAGGCCGCACCCGTCAGCGTTCCGGGCGGGCGCGGAAAAAGGAGACACATGGCACGCGCAAGCATTCTGGTCGCCGATGACGATTCCGGCATCCGCACCGTTCTCAGCCAGGCCTTGTCGCGGGCGGGCTATGAGGTGCGAACAGCCGGCAATGCCGCCTCGCTGTGGCGATGGGTGGCGGCGGGCGAAGGGGATCTCATTATCACCGATGTGGTGATGCCCGACCAGAACGCGTTCGATCTCCTGCCGCAAATCCGCAAGATGCGCCCCGATCTCCCGATCATCGTCATGAGCGCGCAGAACACGTTCATGACCGCCATCAAGGCGTCCGAGCGCGGGGCCTTTGAATACCTGCCGAAGCCGTTCGACCTGAAGGAAGTGGTGGCCGTGGTTGGCCGCGCGCTCGCACTTCCCAAGCATGAGGTGCGTCCGCCCGATCCCGCGAACGGCCTTGATGATATTCCGCTCGTTGGCCGGTCACCGGCGATGCAGGATATTTACCGGGTGCTTGCCCGCCTGATGCAGACGGACCTGACGGTACTGATCGTCGGCGAATCCGGCACGGGCAAGGAACTGGTGGCCCGCGCGCTGCACGATTATGGCAAGCGCAAGAAAGGCCCGTTCGTCGCCGTCAACATGGCGGCGATACCGCGCGAACTGATTGAGTCCGATCTGTTCGGCCACGAGAAGGGCGCGTTTACCGGCGCGACCCAGCGCACAGCCGGCAAATTTGAACTCGCAGAAGGCGGCACGCTGTTCCTTGATGAAATCGGGGATATGCCGATGGAGGCGCAGACACGGCTTTTGCGCGTGCTCCAGCAGGGCGAATACACCACGGTCGGCGGGCGCACGGCGATCAAGACCAATGTCCGCATCGTCGCCGCCACGAACAAGGATTTGCGCCAGCTGATCCAGCAGGGACTTTTTCGCGAAGACCTGTTTTTCCGGCTAAACGTCGTGCCGATCCGCCTGCCGCCCTTGCGCGAACGCAGCGAGGACATCCCCGATCTTGTCCGCCATTTTTTCGCAGCGGCGGAGAAAGAGGGGCTGGGCCACAAGCTCGTGGATCGCGACGCGCTCGATGTGATGCGCGCCTATGGCTGGCCGGGCAATATCCGCGAACTCGAAAACCTCGTGCGCCGCCTCGCAGCGCTCTACCCGCAAGAATCCATCTCGGCCCAGATCGTCATGAACGAGTTGCAGGCCGGCCCACCGACGCCGCAATCGGCACAGCCCGCCGCCAGCGCGTTGGCGGCGACGTCGCTGGCGGAATTTACCGAACAATATCTGGCCAGTTATTTTTCCAGCTTCGGCAGCCGCCTGCCGCCGCCGGGCTTGTATCATCGCGTCTTGCGGGAGTTGGAAGGCCCGTTGCTGACAGCGGCGCTCTACGCCACCCGCGGCAACCAGATCAAGGCGGCGGAATTGCTGGGGTTGAACCGCAACACCCTGCGCAAGAAGATTCGCGACCTCGACCTCAAGCTGATGCGTCATCCGGGCTGATGCCGCCTTATGCGGCGCAGACCGGCGCGAAATAGCCCGGTACTGCCCCGGAATTGTCGCTTTTTGACAACACTGTGCCTGTTGTGCATCACCGCTTCGCGGACCTGACATCCGCAAGCGGCCATCAACATCAGTGACATGACCCTGACGCCTTCAGAACCGGACGCGACCCATAGCGAAATCGACCGGCTGGCCAAGCGGCGCATTTCGGCGTTCCTCGGCATGGTGCTGGTCACGTTGGCGCTGGCTTCGGCGGTCGCCACGTTTATG
>JBOFFO010000216.1:0-3778 GCA_051648665.1 Beijerinckiaceae bacterium
CGCGGCAGCCATAAAAAACGCCGTCGAGATTGATGGCGAGCACGCGCCGCCATGCCTCATCAGGATAATCCCATGCCGGCACAACAGGGCCGGTGATGCCGGCATTGTTGACGAGAATATCAATGGCGCCAGCTTTTGCGACGGCTGCGGCAAAAGCCGCATCGACCTGCGCCTTGTCCGACACATCGACGCACTGCGTCAGCAGCGGCGAAAATCCTGCCGCTTCCGCATTAAAGCTGTCGAATTGCATATCCCACAGAATGATGCGCGCGCCTTCGCGTGCCAGCCGCTGCGCGATGCCAAGCCCGATGCCGCGCGCGCCGCCGGTGATAATCGCGGTTTGTCCATTAAGGGGAGTGTGCATGGTGAACCGATGTCAGGCGGCGGACATGCCGCCAAGGAAAAGCTGCGCCACGCGCGGATCGTGCAGCACACTCTGCGCATGATCGAAAATGCGGGTCTGCCCCAATTCCAGCACCAGCCCATAATCGGAGATTTCCAGCGCCGATCGCGCATTCTGCTCGATCATCAGAATTGTCACACCCTTGTCGCGCAGGGCTTTCAACAGTCCAAAGGTTTCCTGCACAAGGAGAGGCGAGAGGCCGATGGAAGGCTCGTCGATGAGCAGCAATTTTGGGTCGAGAAGCAGGCCGCGCGCGATTTCAAGCTGCTTCTGCTGGCCGCCCGACAGGGTGGAGGCCTGCACATTGGCCTTGGCGCGCAGGGCTGGAAAACGGTCAAGCGCGCGTTCGATGCGTTGCGGCACATCGGTAATGTCCGCTCCGGCGCTGACGGCGCCAAGTTCGATGTTGTGGCGCACCGACAATTCGGGAAAAATATTGCGGCCCTGCGGCACATAGCAGATGCCAGCCTCGATCAGCTGGCGCGGCGTCCAGTTCGTGACGTTTCGGCCATCGAATGTCACTGTTCCCTCGCGCGCCGGGAGCATGCCGAAAATCGTCTTGAACACGGTGGATTTGCCGGCGCCGTTCGGGCCAATGACGGTGGTGATGCCGCCGCGCGGCACGGAAAATGTCGTGCCGTTCAGAATCGTCATGCTGCCGTATCCGGCAACGATGCCGTTGAGTTCCAGAATTGGCGCTGCGCTCATGGGATGTTCCTCAATGGCCGAGATAGGCATTGATAACATCCGGGTTAGCGCGGATTTCGTCGGGCGTACCGATCGCCAGCACCTTGCCTTCGGCCATCACGACCACGCGCTGGCACAGGCTCATGACAAATTCCATGTTGTGCTCGATGACAACAAACGTTGCGCCCTGTTCGGCATTGATGGCGCGCAGCCGGTCTTTCAAATCGCCGAGCATGGTGAGGTTGACCCCGCCCGCCGGTTCATCCAGCAGCACGAGGCGCGGGCCTGCCATGAACGCCATTGCCGCGTCCAATAATTTCTGCTGGCCGTAGGACAGGCCGCCCGCTTTCTCACCGGCCAGATGCTGCATCTTGAAAAAGGCGATCATCTTGTCTGCATCTGCTGTCAGGCCTGCATCGCGCGGTCCGACAAGGCGTGTCAGCATCGTGCCGCGATGCTCTTGCCCCGCCAGGATGAGATTTTCACGCACCGACAATTGCGGAAATACCTGCAACAGCTGAAAGGTGCGGCTGACGCCGAGGCGATTCAAATCAGACGGGCGCAGGCCGGTGATATCGCGCCCATCCAGCCGCACTGCGCCTGCGGTCGGCGTCAGTTGGCCGAGAATGGCGTTGAACAGCGTGGATTTTCCGCATCCGTTGGGACCGATCAATCCAAGAATTTCACCTTCATGCACATCGAACGATACGCCATCGACGGCCTTGATGCCGCCGAAGTGCTTTTTGACATCCTGAATTTCGAGCACCTTGCGCATCGCTATGGGCCTTGCTGCAAGGTGGGTTGCGCCTGTGCGCGCGCTGCCGAGGCTGCACGGGTGCGCCGCTCCGTGCGATAGCGGTCAATGGCGCCGAGCAGTCCCGTCGGCGAATAAATCATCAACAGCATGACCAGAAGCGCGTAGGCGATGAGATAAAACCCCCTGGTGTAGTCGCGCAGCCATTCCGGCAGCAGCACCGCAATCAGCGCGCCGAGAAACGGGCCGAAGAAAAAGCCGGATCCGCCGACAATCACCATCAGCAGCAGGCTGAAGGAAAGCGAAAGTGCAAACGGGTTGGGATCGATAAATTCGACGAGCGGTGCGTAAAGCACGCCGGCAACGCCGCCCATGGCCGAGCCGATGGCAAAGGCCATCAATGTGTAACGGCGGGTATCGACGCCGAGTGAGGCGGCGCGGATCGGGTTCTCGCGCAGCGCCATGAAGGCGCGGCCCCAGGGCGATTTCACCATCCACCACATCAGGCCTGAGATAATGGCGAGGGATGCGAGGCAGAAATAATAAAAATTGAGATGGTGCCGTGTCGCGATGCCGAAAATCACCGGGCGCGGGATGCCGAAAATGCCGTAGGTGCCTTTTGTCAGCCATTCCTCATTGCGGAATATCAGATAGGCGAGGGTGGCGAAGGCCAGCGTGACGAAGGCGAGATAATGGTGTTGCACGCGCAGCGCCGGATAACCGAGGATCCAGCCGATGGAGAAACACAGCACGATGGCGACAAGCAGCGCTGCGCCCAGTGGCCAGCCGCCAGTTGTCATGATTGCGGCGGTGTAGGCGCCGATGCCGACGAAGGCGCCCTGCGCCAGCGATATTTGCCCTGCATAGCCGAGGGTGAGATTGAGGCCCATCGCCGCAATCGTCATCACCGCCCACATCGAGAGCATGTAATTGCCGAAGCGGTTCAGCGTCAGCGGCAGCAGCAGCAAAATCGCGACGGCAATCAGCGCGATGACGGCGGCGGCGGGATTGTCGCGGATCGCGCGGATCATACAGTGCGCTCCTCACGCCGGCCGGCGATGCCATGCGGGCGGAACAGGATGACGGCGATGAGGATAAAAAGCGGCACCGCGCCGCGATATTGCGAGGAGACATACGCGGCGGCGAGATTGTCGATCACGCCCAGCAGAAAGCCGCCGATGATCGCGCCGCGCAACTGGTTGAAGCCGCCGATGATGGCGGCGATGAAGGCGGCAAGGCCCAGCGTTTCACCGCTGGAGAATTTCGCCAGATAGATCGGCGTCACCAGCAGCGAGGCCAGCGCCACCAGCACGGCATTGATGAGGAACGTCAGCATGATCATGCGTTCGACGGGAATGCCGAGAATGCGCGCGACCGTGGGGTTCTGCGCCGTCGCCTGCATCTGGCGGCCCAGGGAGGTTTTTTCGAGCAGGAAGGTCATGGCCGCCAGTGCGGCGAGCGCGACGACAATAATGCCGATATGCTGGACGGAAATGCTGGTGCCGAGCAGCGGAATGTTCGTAGCCGGCAGGAGCGAGGGGAACGGAAAGGCTTCGGCACTGTAGAGATCCTTGACGCTCTCCTTGATGAAAATGGCAAGCGCCATCGTGGCAATGGCGAGCGGCAGCACGCCATGCTTCAGCATCGGATCGACAAGCAACCGCTTGAAAATCGCGCCGAGCAGGAGCGCCGACAAGGCCAGCGTGATCAGGATGGCGAGCCAGAAGGGCACGCCCATATTCATCGCAATCAGCGTGAAGAAGGCGGGCAGCATGACAAATTCGCCCTGGGCGAAATTGATGGTCTGCGATGCCTGCCAGAGCAGCGCAAAGCCGATGGCAATGAGCGCGTAGATCGCGCCCGTCGCCAGCCCGGCAATGACGAGGTTCAGAAAATTGCCCATGCGGAGTCCGCGTGTGAGAGCGCGGCGTTGC
>JBOFFO010000217.1:0-6868 GCA_051648665.1 Beijerinckiaceae bacterium
TTGATGAACAAGGGGCTGGAGCTGATCGAAGCCCAGCATTTGTTCGGGATCGTGCCGGAACGGCTCGATGTGCATGTTCATCCACAGGCGGCGGTGCATGGCCTGGTGCAATTCCGCGACGGTTCACTGGCTGTGGGTATGGCGGCCGCTGACATGCGGGTGCCTATCGCCCATGCGCTCAATCATCCCGACCGCCCGGCGCTGGACAGTCGCCGGCTTGATCTGCTGACCTTGGGGGCGCTGGAGTTTGCGCCGCCCGACCTTCAGCGGTTTCCGGCGCTGCGGCTGGCCATCGACGCCATGCATGCTGGCGGCCCGATGCCAACCATCCTGAACGCTGCCAATGAGATTGCCGTGCAAGGGTTCATGGAGCGCCGGTTCCTGTTCGGGGGCATCGCCCGGCTGGTTGAGCGCGCCATCGCATGGGGCAGTGGCCAGCGCTTTCCGGCCCCGGCCAGCATTGGCGATGCACTGGCTATTGACCATGAGACGCGGGCGCACGCTGCCACCCTCTTGCCGTGATGGCATGGCACTGGCACCTAAGCCGTGACTCACATTCCCCCATCGGTTCATGCCTTGCGCATGAGCGGAGCCTGACCGCATGTCATTTCTCATGACCATCCTGAGCTTTGTTTTCGTGCTGGCCATTGTCGTGGTGGTGCATGAACTCGGCCATTACTGGGTCGGGCGCTGGTTTGGGGTGGGCGTGACATCCTTTTCGTTTGGGTTCGGCCCGGAAATCGCGGGGTGGACCGACAAGCATGGCACGCGCTGGAAAGTTTCTGCGGTTCCACTTGGCGGCTATGTGAAGTTTCATGGCGACGCCAATGCGGCGAGCGTGCCGGACACCGAAGCGGATGCGCGCATGAGCGATGCAGAGCGGGCCACCAGCCTCCAGCATAAGCCGGTGGGGCAAAGGGCGGCGGTGGTGGCGGCGGGGCCGATTGCCAACTTCCTGCTCGCTATCCTGATTTTTGCCGGCACCCTGCTGATCTATGGCAAGAGCGAATTGCTGCCGCGCGTCGAAAGTGTCGTGGAAGGCTCGGCGGCCGAGAAGGCCGGCTTCCGTCCAAATGACCTTATCTTGGAAATCCAAGGCAAATCAATTCGTTCGTTTGCTGAATTGCAGCGGATTGTGAATGTCAGCGCGGATCAGCCGCTGGCCATCAAGGTGGAGCGCGGCGGCGTTCCCGTGACCTTGACCGCGACGCCGGCGCTGCGTGAGGTCAAGTCTGCATTGGGCACCCAACGCATTGGCATTCTTGGCCTGCGTGCGGCCAACCGTCCGGAAGACATCAAGACTCGCAGCTACGGCCTGCTCGAAGCCATCAACGAAGGCATCTATGAAACGTGGTTCATCGTCGAGCGGACCGGCGCGTATATCGGCGGGCTGTTCGCCGGGCGTGAATCCGCCGACCAGATTTCCGGCCCGATCCAGATTGCGAAGATTTCCGGTGTGGTGGCGACAGCGGGCATCGGCGCGCTGCTGACGCTGGCGGCGGTGCTGTCCGTGTCCGTCGGGCTGATCAACTTGCTGCCGGTGCCAATGCTCGATGGCGGTCATCTCCTGTTTTACGCCATCGAAGCGGTGCGCGGACGGCCCCTGAGCGAGACGGTGCAGGAGTATGGTTTCCGGTTCGGACTGGCGCTGGTGCTAGCGCTCATGGTGTTCGCGACCTGGAACGATATTCTCAAGCTCCAGACGCCTTAACCCATTGGAAACCCTATCGCGTGGCAGTTCCGTCACGTTTACCCGGAAAGAACGGTTGAGGGTGTCCTTTCGGTTTGCATCAAGTGCGAAAATCGCTAGAACGCGGGTAACTATTCGTTAGAGAATCCGGTCTTGTGGCTGGATTCGGCAAAAAAGAACTTCAAGGCAGGTTGTCGATGGCGAAGTCGATCAAGAAGCGTTGTGCGACGGTTTCTGCAGCCACTGCGCTGGCATTGGCCTCATTTACGGCCCTTGGCACCGCCGTCATTCTGTCGGAGCCGGCCTATGCGCAGCGCTCCCAGCGCGCCGCAGCCCGCGCGCCGCAGTCTGCCTACATCGTCAACCGCGTCGCGTTCGAGGGCAACAGCAAGATCAAGGGAGACTCGATGCGTCCGGAATTGCAGACGCAGGCGGGCGAGGGTTACAGCGAAGCGACCGTGCAGGGCGACGTGCAGCGCGTGCGCGATATTTACCGCCGCAGCGGCCGCGCCTTGGCGCAGGTGACAGTGCGCACCGTTGATTTGCCGAATAATCGTCGCGATGTGGTGTTCACGGTTAATGAAGGCAGCAAGACCGACATCAAGTCGATCAATTTCGTCGGCAATAACAACGTGTCCAACTGGCGGCTGAAGCAGCAGATGAACACGACAGAAGCCAATTTGCTGAGCTTCCTGAAAACATCCGATATTTATGACGAAGATCGCGTGCAGGCCGATCTTGAACTGATCCGCCGCTATTATCTGCGCAACGGTTACGCCGACATGCGCATCACCAACCACAATGTGGCTTGGGATCCGTCGCAGAATGGCTACATCCTGACGATTCAAATTGATGAAGGCCCGCAATATCGCATCGGCAATGTGCGTGTGGATTCGCGCGTTCCGGAACTGCCGGAGGGTGCAATCGCCAGCTCGATCCGCACGCGCAGCGGTCAGGTTTACAATGCTGAAGAGGTCGAGAAGTCCCTCGTTGGCATTACCAACAATGCATCGCGCCGCGGTCTTGCGTTCACGCAGGCACGGCCCGTGGGTGACCGTAACCCCGGCACGCGCACCATTGATCTGGCCTATGTGGTTGATGAAGGCCCGCGCGTCTATGTCGAGCGCATCGTTGTGCGGGGCAACACCCGCACGCGTGATTATGTCGTGCGCCGCGAATTCGATCTGGCGGAAGGCGATGCCTACAACAAGGTCCTGGTCGACCGCGCCGAGCGCCGCCTGAACAATCTTGGCTTCTTCAAGCGCGTGCGCGTCACGAATGAACCGGGTTCGTCGCCGGACCGCGTGGTCATCAATGTGGATGTGGAAGATCAGTCCACCGGCGCCTTCTCGGTTGCGGGCGGTTATTCGACCACCGACAAATGGATGGCTGAATTTTCGATCAGCGAATCCAACTTCATGGGCCGTGGCCAATATGTGAAGCTCGGCGTGAATTATGGCCAGATCACGCGCGGTGTGGACTTCTCGTTCACTGAGCCTTTTTTCATGGGGCAGCGCATCGCGGCTGGTTTCGATCTCTATACGAAAGAGCAGAAGAACTCGACGTTCTCGCTTTATAATTTGAAAACAGCGGGCGGCACGATCCGTGCCGGCTTTGCGGTGACGGAAGAGTTTTCGATTGGCCTGCGCTATTCGCTGTATCAGCAGAAGCTGAGTGTTCCGAATACGGCGGCCCGGCCTTATCTGGATTGCCAGCGGCCTATCGACGGCACGACCGGGCCGGTCGTTGCACCCGGTGGTCAGGCTTGTACCGCTGCGGCAGTGCCGGGGACGCAGGATCCTTATTATAATGGCGAAGCGCCGAACGCGATCAAGCAGGCCATCGGCACGACTCTGACTTCGATGGCTGGCTATTCGCTGATCTACAATTCGCTGGATAATGTGAAGGATCCGCGCAACGGCCTCTATGCCGAGTTCCGGCAGGATATCGCCGGCCTTGGCGGCGACTCACGCTTCCTGCGCACCTCCATCGACGCGCGCTATCACTACGAGCTTTTCGAGGATGTGGTGGGCATCGTGCGTGGTCAGGCCGGCCATATCATGGGCCTTGGCGGCAAAGAGCTGCGCATCATGGACCATTATTTCCAGGGGCCGCAGCTGGTGCGCGGCTTCGCGCCATCGGGCATCGGTCCGCGTGACCTTTATGTGCCGGGTGACTCAAAGGGCAACGGCATCGGTTCGACGACCTATTGGGGCGGCTCTCTCGAAGCGCAGTTCCCGATTTTCGGTCTCCCGCGTGAAGCGGGCCTGCGTGGCGCGGTCTTCTTCGATTTCGGTACTGCGTTCGGCAACAAGAGCGGCGTCTCGAATGGCGCGACTGGAACCAACGTGGCTGGCCTGACCTGTCAGCAACGCGTCTACAATCTGAGCAAGGTTGTCGCCGGTGCATCGGCGATCGGTTGTATCCGCGACAGCCGCAAGATCCGCTCTTCGGTGGGTGCATCGCTGTTGTGGAAGTCGCCGCTGGGTCCGATCCGTTTCGACTACGCTTTCGCGCTGTCGAAGGACAAGGCTGACCAGACGCAGGCCTTCCGCTTCTCCGGCGGCACCAGCTTCTGATATGACAGGCGGCCAGCGCGTGCTGGCCGTTCTGTTGGGCTGACCGATGGCTGATCCCGTTTTCTTCGCGACGCCCACACCGTTGACGCTTGCGCGCATCGTCGAACTGACCGGCGCGAAAGTGGCCGAAGGGACAGACCTGTCGGCGACTGTCAGCGGCGTTGCGCCGCTCGATCGCGGCGCGCCGGGCGATCTGGTTTTTCTCGACAACGCCAAATATGCGGCTGACCTCGCCAAGACGCGCGCGACCGCCTGTCTTGTCGGCGCCAAGCATGCGGGCCAAACGCCGCCGGGCGTTATCGCGCTTGTGACGCCACAGCCCTATAAGGCATTCGCGCAGGCGCTAACGCTGCTCTATCCCACAGCACAGCGGCCGCAGAGTGTATTCGGCACTGTCGGCATTGCGCCCGGCTCGTTCATTCATCCCACCGCGCGGCTTGAGGCGGATGTGACGGTTGATCCCGGCGCGATCATTGGTCCGCATGCAGAAATCGGCGCGGGGACGCTGATTGCGGCGGGCGCAGTGATTGGCCCGCAGGTGCGGATCGGGCGCGGCTGTGCTGTTGCGTCAAATGCAACCATCCAGCACGCCCTGATCGGCAATCGCGTCATCATCCATCCCGGCGTCAGTATCGGGCAGGATGGCTTTGGCTTCGCCATGGGGCCGGGCGGTCATTTCAAGGTGCCGCAGGTGGGGCGCGTCATTATTCAGGATGATGTGGAGATCGGCGCGAACACCACCATCGACCGTGGCGCGAACCGTGACACGGTGATCGGCGAGGGGACGAAAATCGACAACCTCGTGCAGATTGCGCACAACGTCACCATCGGGCGGCATTGTGTGATCGTGTCACAGGTCGGCATTTCCGGCTCGACCGTATTGCAGGATTATGCGGTGCTGGGCGGGCAGGCGGGCATCGCCGGGCATCTCACCATCGGTATGGGGGCGCAGATCGCGGCCAAGACCGGCTTGATGCATGATGTTCCGCCGGGTCAGAAATGGGGCGGCATTCCGGGCCGGCCCGGCAAGCAGTGGCTGCGCGAAGTGGCGACCCTGACGCGCATCTCTTCAAAAAAAGGCGATGCGGACAAGGACGCATGAGGACGAAATGATGGTAGAAACGGCGGAGAAGAAAATAATCGAAGCGGCTGACATCCAGAAAATTCTGGAAGTGCTGCCGCACCGCTATCCGTTTCTGCTGGTGGATCGCATCATTGATATGCGCGGCGCAGATTATGGCGTTGGCATCAAGAACGTGACGGCGAACGAGCCGCAATTTACCGGTCATTTTCCCGGCCGGCCGATTTTCCCGGGTGTGCTGATTGTCGAGGGCATGGCGCAGGCCGCCGGTGTGATGGTGACTCTCGGCCATTATGGCGACGGCAACAGCCCGAAGAATGTGCTGTTTTCGACCATTGATAAATGCAAATTCCGCAAGCCGGTTATTCCGGGTGACCAGCTTCGGTATGAAATGACGAAGATCGCATCCAAGCGGAATATCTGGTGGTACCGCGGTGAGGCGAAGGTCAATGGCGTGCTGGTCGCCGAGGCCGAATTGTCCGCCATGGTTGTGATGAGCTGAGCGCGGTGATGGGCAATAACATTCACTCCATGTCCGTCGTCGAGGATGGCGCGCGTCTTGGCGCCGATGTGAAGATTGGCCCGTTCTGTCATGTCGGCAAGGATGCCGTGCTAGCCGATGGCGTTGAACTCGTCAGCCATGTCGTTATTGCCGGTCACACCAGCATCGGCGAAAAAACCCGGATTTATCCATTCGCTTCCATCGGCCATCCGCCCCAGGATGTGAAATATCGCGGCGAAGCTTCGACGCTCAGCATTGGCAAGAATTGCATCATCCGCGAAGGCGTGACGATGAATCCCGGCACCGAACATGGCGGCATGGTCACCACGGTCGGCGACAATTGCTTCTTTCTCGCCAACAGCCATGTGGCGCATGATTGCCGGGTGGGCAACCACGTCATCTTTTCCAACAATGTCATGCTCGGCGGCCATTGCACGGTGGGCGATTTTGCCATTCTCGGCGGCGGCGCGGGCGCGCATCAATTTGTGCGCATTGGCGCGCATGCTTTTGCCAGCGGCATGGCCGGCATCGCGCGCGATGTCATTCCCTACGGCCTTGTGCTCGGCGTGCCAGCGCATCTGAAGGGTCTCAATATGGTGGGCCTGCAACGGCGCGGATTTTCGCGCGATGCGATCCATGACCTGCGCCGCGCTTACCGTCTGCTGTTTGCAGAAGAGGGCACATTGAAAGAGCGCGTTGAAGACGTGGCGGCGGAATTTTCCGATCATCCCGTCGTGCATGAAATTCTCGATTTCATCCGTGCCGGCGGTGACCGCGCCTTCACCATGCCGGCGGCGGTGGAATCGTCCGGTGGCTGAGATGGCGCATGCGCCGGCGCACCCGCCGCGCGTGCCCGATGGCCCCATCGCCATTTTCGCTTTTGGCGGCGACATGCCACTGCATGTGGCGCAAGCGGCGCAACAGGCCGGCTATGCCGTGTCTGTGATGGCGTTTCGCGGTTATGCTTCGCCCCAGCTTGCCCAGTTTCCGCATGAGTGGATCCAGCTCGGGCAAAT
>JBOFFO010000218.1:0-6343 GCA_051648665.1 Beijerinckiaceae bacterium
CAGGAGCGCAATGCGCGGCACGCAATTACCGGCGTGCTTCTGTTCAATGGCAAGCATTTCATCCAGGCCATCGAGGGCGATGATATCGACATTGATTACCTGATGTCCCTCATTCTGAGCGATCCGCGCCATCACCATGTCAGCGTGCTGAGCGAGGAAACGATTGCAGCGCGCGAATTTTCCGATTGGTCGATGCAGCTCGTGCGCTTTCAATCGCGGGATGACATCCATCATTCCTTTTTGCAGCGTCTGCCGCAGGGCGCCCGCGACGCACTGGTCACAATCGCCTGACCCCTGATCGGCGGCCGCAGGCCTGCAAACGCTGGCTTACACCACCACCTTCTGCCGCACCTGCTCGCCGACGCCGAAAATCCGCTTGTAGCGCTCCACTTCCTTTTTCGGACCCGTCGCCTTTTCCGGGTTGTCGGAAATTTTCACCGCCGCGCGCCCCTCGACATCGACGACCTTGCACACCACCGAAATCGGATCGAGCGAACCGTCCGGCATGAAGCCGCGAAAATCATTGGTCAGCAGCGTGCCCCAGCCGAAACCGAGACGCACGCGGCCGTTGAAATGCGCATGCAGCCGCTCGATGTCATCGACATCAAGGCCGTCGGAGAAAATAATCAGCTTGTCCTTCGGGTTCTGGCCGCGTGATTCCCACCACGCAATCGCTTCTTCGCCTCCGGCAATCGGTTCCTTGCTATCCACGCGCAGGCCGGTCCAGCCATCCATCCATGCGGGGGCATGTTTCAAAAAGCCCGTGGTGCCATAGGTGTCCGGCAGCATGACGCGCAGATTGTTGTCGTAATCCTCCTGCCAGTCCTGCAACACCTTGTAGGGTGCAGCCGCGAGTTCAGCATCGTTGTTGGTCAGCGCCGAATAGACCATCGGCAATTCATGCGCATTGGTGCCGACCGCCTCCACTTCGCGGCGCATGGCGATCACGCAGTTGCTGGTGCCAAGGAAAGAGGCGCCCACCCCCTCGATCATCGCCTGCACGCACCAGTCCTGCCAGAGAAAGCCGTGCCGCCGCCTTGTGCCGAAATCCGCGATGCGCAGGCCTGGCAATTGCCGCAGCCGTTCGATTTTCTCCCACACCCGCGTCATTGCGCGGGCATAGAGCACCTGCAATTCGAATTTACCCATGCCGCGCAGCACGGCGCGCGAACGCAATTCATTGATGATGGCGAGCGCGGGAATTTCCCACATCGTGGTTTCGATCCACGGCCCCTCGAAGGTCAGCTCATACTGGCCGTCCTTTTTTTCGAGATGATAGGCGGGAAAGCGGAACGCTTCGAGCCACGCCATGAAATCGGGGCTGAACATCTGGCGCTTGCCGTAGAACATATTGCCGCGCAGCCATGTCGATTCCCCGCGCGACAGATGCAGGCCGCGCACATGGTCGAGCTGCTGGCGCAGCTCATGCTCGTCGATCAGGTCGGCAAGCCGCACAGTCTTGGTGCGGTTGAGCAGGCCGAATGTCACCCGCGCGTCACGGTGCCGCCGGAAGATAGTCTGCGCCATGAGCAGCTTGTAAAAATCCGTGTCGATCACCGACCGTACGATCGGGTCGATTTTCCAAGTGTGATTGTAAACGCGGGTGGCGATATCGACCATTGTCTCAAACCGGAACAGACGGGCGGCTGCCATCACACGAATGTGTGAGGGCTTCACCCGCTTTGATTGGACCGCAGGCCACCACGGATGAAACAGTTGCGCAAGCCGAGCGTTGGCATGGGGGTGCAGCGCTTGCCCGCAGCCCGGTGCGCCTGCTACCGGCTGTGGCCCCACTGAAGACACGGGCCACCGGCCTTGAACCGGTGGTGCGGCAGAAGGAAGAGAGTGCTCATGGCCCGCGATCTGTCCGATGCGACGCCGATTCAATCGCGCAATGAACTGGTCGAGTGGTTTGCCGCCGGCGCCAAGCCGCGCGAACGGTTCCGCATGGGCACGGAACATGAGAAGGTGCCATATTACAGCGCCGACAACACACCCGTTCCTTATGAAGGGCCGCGCGGAATCCGCGCCCTGCTCGAAGGGTTGCAGGCGCGCACCGGCTGGCAGCCTATTCTCGATGGCGGCAATCCCATCGGCCTGTTCAATGACGATCTTGGCGCCGCCATTTCTCTGGAGCCGGGTGGCCAGTTTGAATTGTCCGGCGCGCCGCTCGCGACGGTGCATGAGACGCATACGGAATTGATGCAGCATCTGGCCGATGTGAAAGCCGTCGCAGATAATCTCGGCATCGCATTCCTGACGCTGGGCATGTCGCCTCTGTGGACGCGCGCGCAAACCCCGGCCATGCCGAAGAAGCGCTACCGCATCATGACCAATTATATGCCCAAGGTCGGCACGCTCGGCCTCGACATGATGTACCGCACCGCCACCGTGCAGGTGAATCTCGATTTTTCGTCCGAAGCGGATATGGTGCAGAAATTGCGCGTGTCGCTGGCCTTGCAGCCGGTCGCGACGGCGCTGTTCGCCCATTCACCGTTCACCGATGGCGCATTGAATGGCTACCGCTCCATGCGCTCGCAGATCTGGACCGATACCGACAACAACCGCGCGGGCATGCTGCCCTTCGCGTTCGAGGATGGCATGGGGTTCGAGCGCTATGTCGATTACGCGCTCGATGTGCCGATGTATTTCGTCAAGCGCGGCGATACCTATCACGATGTCACCGGCGGATCGTTCCGCGACCTTCTCGCCGGAAAATTGCCGCAGCTTCCGGGCGAACGCGCTACGGTGTCAGACTGGGCCAACCATGTCGGCACGATATTTCCGGAGGTGCGATTGAAGCGCTATCTGGAAATGCGCGGCTCCGATGTCGGCGGGCCGGAGATGATCTGCGCGCAGCCGGCGTTCTGGGCCGGGCTTCTGTATGATGATCAGGCGCTCGATGGGGCGTGGCAGATTGTGAAGAGCTGGAGTGCAGAGCAGCGGCAGACGCTGCGCAACACGGTGCCGAAGCAGGGCCTTGATGCAGACATCGCCGGGCGCAGCGTGCGCGATCTGGCGCAGGCGTGTCTGGCGCTGGCGCGCGGCGGCTTGCAGCGGCGCAACGCGCGCGACGGGCAGGGCCGAGATGAAACGCATTTTCTCGAGCCGCTCGATGGTATTGCGCGTGAGGGGCGCACGCAGGCTGACCGGCTGATGGCGCTCTACAAGGGGGAATGGGGCCAGTCCGTGCAGCCGGCCTTCACCGCCTGCCGGTTTTGATGAACACGGCCCGGCAAAGCGTGGCAATGCGTCTTTCCGGTTGATCAGGTCTTAACTGTCCGGACCGAAGGTCCGCCGCCGTTAAGGTTTGTGAAAGCGCCGGGGCGCAAGGTCCGCGCATCCACTGCCACGGAGCGCGCGTATGCCAGCGCAGACATTGAAATTGTTCGTTCGCGATGAATCCGGCGCGACCGCCGTCGAATATGGTTTGCTCGCCGCGTTGATCGCCGTCACCATCATTGGCGGCATCACGGCCGTCGGCACCAAGCTCAGCACGATCTTTTCCAGCCTGGCGACTTTCATCGGCGCGCAGCCCACCAATTCCTGATCACCCCGCTATTCCGCCGCGCGCAGGGTTCCCTCGCGCGCCTGTCCGAGATTGTCGAGACTTTGCATGATGTGGCCGGCGAGGGCCTCGGTCAGCGTTTCCGGCTGGGCGCGCGCCCGGATCAGCCCGACGCGGCAGGAGGGCAAGGGCGGATAGCCATCGACCTGCGTCAGCACCCGCATGCCCGGCCGCAGCGCGCTTTCCGGCAGCACCGAAACGGCGAGGCCCGCCATCACGGCTGCGCCGACGGCGGTGGAGTTCCAGCTGGAATAGAGCACCCGGTGCGGCCGCCCCACCGATTCCAGCGCCGCACAGGCCGAACGCCGCCAGCTGCAGGTCGCCCGCCCCAGCGCCAGCGGCACCACGGGTTCGTCATGCACGGTATGGCGGGCGGACGAGACCCAGAGCAGCCGCTCGTCGCGGATGATCGTGGCCGCGAGGCGGGTCTCGCATTGCGTGACGATCGCCAGATCAAGCTCATGTTGGGCAATGGCCTCGACCAGCATCGGCGTCGGTTCGCACACTACCGTCACTTCGACCTGCGGGTTGGACCGGGAAAAGCGGGCGAGAATCTCCGGCAGATAGCGGTCGGCGTAGTCATCCGGCACGCCGAGCCGGACATGCCCGGCGAGCTGCGCCTTGCTGAAGGCGGCAAGCGCCTCCTGATTGAGCCGGACGATACGCCGGGCGTAGTCGAGCAGCCGTTCGCCTTCCTCGGTCAGCTTGGATTGCCGCCCGTCGCGGGCGAACAGGGGCCGGCCCACCCGCTCCTCCAGCCGCTTCATCTGCATCGAGACGGCGGATTGCGTCTTGTGAACCGTATCCGCCGCACGGGTGAAGGAGCCGCTGTCGGCAATGGCCACAAAGGTCCGCAACTGGTCGACATCGAACAGGGCTGGCATCGGCGCCTCCATCAATCAATGATGATGATGACTGTCTTCAGAAACATTCGCTTTATTGATTCTCGAAAAGGCGTAGCCTGTCAATCACCCCGAAAGGGTGCCGTGAACCAAAGGAGGCTGTCATGGCTCCGGTGCTGTCATCCATTATCCGCTTCTCTCGCTCGCCCCTGATCAGGCAGGGCCTGAATGTCGTCCGCGCAACGGCTGGCGCGGTGGGACGGGTCTGGCAGACGCGCCGCAACCGCCGCGCTTTCGCTGCACTGGCCGGCTGGGATGATCACATGCTGGCCGATATTGGCCTCAACCGTGGCGTGGTTGAAGGTGCGCTGGAGGCGGGCTTCCTGCAGGATCCGTCCCTGATCGTCACCGAAGGCACCCGCCATGTGACCGAAGGCCAGTTCGGGCGTGACCTGCCGGTGCCGCCGCAGCCCGCCTGTATGCCCGCAGGCTGCTGGGCTTACTAACCGTATCTTCCCTTAAGCCGTTCCGCTTCTGAGCCGCCTCCTGCCTCGGAGGCGGTTTTTTTGCGCCAGCACAAGGGCAGCACGGCGATAGTCGGTATAAGCTACCCGGCAACATCCGCTACCCCGCCAGTCATGATCCTGGCCAGACCTGCCAGCGCCGCATGCCAGTCCGTCACCGGCCCTCTTGTATAAATTCAATTTACTGAATATGTAATGGCTACCCATCGGAAGAGGATCACCCCATGTCCATCGATAAGGCCATCTTTGCATTCGCCGGCTTCATGGTGCTGCTGTCGCTGGCGCTGACGCACTTTGTCTCGCCCTGGTTCTGGCTGCTGACCGCCTTTGTCGGGCTGAACCTGCTGCAATCCGCTTTCACCGGCTTCTGCCCGGCCGCCAGCATTCTCAAGCGGTTCGGCATCAAGGCCGGCTGCGCCTTCGAGTAAGGCCCATGCGCGCCCGGCTCGCCTTCACTGCGGCGGCACTTGCGGCCCTGACCATGATCGTCGCCGCGGCTGAACTGACCGTGCAGCCCGTGGCGGTGACGGAATGGAAAGCCGTGTATGGCCGGGTCGAGACCCGCGACGTTGTCGCCGCGCGCGCCCGCATCGGCGGTACGTTACTGCGGCTTGATGTGACCGAAGGCTCCGCCGTTACCGAGGGCCAGCCGGTTGCGCTCATCGTCGATGACAAGATCGCGTTGCAGATGCGGGCGGCGGATTCCCGCATCCGCGCGCTGAAATCCGAACAGACCAATGCGCGCGCTGAATATGAGCGGGCGCGCGAATTGCTGGCGCGCGGGTCAGGCACGCAAGCACGGGTGGACCAGACTCGCGCCGCCGCCGACGCTCTCGCCAACCAGATCGCGGCCGCAGAGGCCGAGCGCGCCGTGCTCGACCAGCAGGCGGCGGAAGGGGAAGTGAAAGCCCCCGCCACAGGCCGGGTGCTGAAAGCGCCGGTCACCAAAGGCGCGGTGCTGATGCCGGGCGAACCCGTCGCGACCATTGCCGGCGGCGGATTTTTTCTGCGCCTCGCTTTGCCGGAACGCCATGCCGCGCTCTTGAAAAATGATGCCGCCGTGGAAATCCGTCAGAGCGAAACGGCGGCCCCGGTGCAGGGAAAAATCGTCAAGATTTTTCCGCAGATCGAAAATGGCCGCGTCATCGCCGATGTGGACATGCCTAATGTCGGCAATTTCTTTGTCGGCGAGCGCGTGCAGGTGCAGGTGCCGATCGGCGTGCGCCATGTGATCGCCGTCCCAGCCAACGCCATTGCCACCCGCGCCGGCATAGATTTTGTCAAAATCGCTGGCGAGGGCGGTGCGCGTGATGTCGCCGTGATCGTCGCGGAGCCTGTGCAGACACCGCAGGGGCCGATGGTGGAAATTCTCACCGGGTTAAAACCTGGCGACCGCGTGGTTACGCCGT
>JBOFFO010000219.1:0-1815 GCA_051648665.1 Beijerinckiaceae bacterium
TTTTCATCACCACGAAGCGCGAGCCGGAGATTTTCGCCGCCGTTTCGAAATCCATGCCGCCGAGCGCCTCGCCGAGATCGAAATGCTCCTTTGGCAGAAAATTCATGCGCGGCTTTTCGCCATGCGTGCTTTTGATCGCATTGCCGGTTTCATCGCTGCCGATGGGCGGGCCATCCTCGCTTTCAGGAAACGGGACGTTGGGAATATTTTCGAGTTCGCGCGTCAGCGCGGCCTGCGCTTCCCGCTCCTGCTCCTCCAGCTTCGGCAGCGATTCCTTGATGGCGTTGACCTGCGCCATCAGGTCCTGCGCGCGGGCCTCGTCCTTCTTCGCTTTCGCCTGGCCGATCTCCTTTGACAGGGCATTGCGTTTCGCCTGCGCGGCCTGCGCATCGGCAATCGCCGCGCGCCGCGCGTCATCCAGCGCCAACAGGGAGGCGGCACGGACATCCAGCCCACGGTTCTTCATGCCCGCATCAAAGGCGGCTGGGTTGTCGCGAATCCAGGCTATGTCGTGCATCGGTCAGCTTCCGGCGTCGTCAGAGAATCGGCTGCGCCGGCCAAGGTCCGGCGGCGCTTTCCTATGTCACCGGGAGGGATTGGCCCGCAAGGGCGAAGCATCGATGGCAGGCGCCGCGCCATGCAACCCTGCCGCTCAGGAGGCCGCTGCCTCTTCCTCCGCCCGCTCCTGCTTCTGCTTCTTCTCGATCATGGCCACGGCGATGATGGACAGCTCATAGAGCAGGTAGGTGGGCAGCGCGAGCGCGATCTGGCTGATCACATCGGGCGGGGTCAGCACTGCCGCGATGGTGACGACGATGACGGCGGCATAGCGTCGCTTCTCGCGCAGCCATTGGCTGTCGATCACACCGATATTGCCGAGCAGCGTCAGGATCACCGGCAACTGGAAGCTGATGCCAAAGGCAAAGATCAGCTTCATCAGCAGGCCGAGATATTCGCTGACCTTGGGCAGCAGCGAGATGGCCGCTGTTCCCTCCCCGCCAACCTGCTGCTGGCCGAGCGAGAATTTCATCACCACCGGCATGGCGCCGAAATAGACCATCGCCGCGCCAAGGAAAAAGAACACCGGCGTGGCGATGAGATAGGGCAGAAACGCCCTCTTCTCGTGGCTGTAGAGGCCGGGCGCGACGAATTTATAGAGCTGGGTGGCAATCAGCGGAAAGCCGATGAAAGCCGCGCCAAACATGGCGATCTTGATCTGGGTAAAGAGATATTCGAGTGGTTCAGTATAAATCAGCTGCACCTGCATGCCCGGCGGAGCCACCCAGACAAAGGGCCAGACCAGCACATTGTAAATCTGGCGCGAGAACGCGAAGCAGACGAAAAACAGCACCAGCAGGCCGAGCAGCACCTTGATCAGGCGCGAGCGCAACTCAATGAGATGTTCGAGCAGCGGCGCTTTCGAAGCCTCGATGGCCGCCTCATCCTTCTTGCGCTGATCTTCTTTCAGCACACCCTTTGATGCGCCGAGCGGGGCCAGATCGGTCATGCGTCCGCCTTTCCGGCTTTGGCGGCGGGCGGTGGTGACGCGGGCTGCGCCGTAGCGGCAGGCGCGGGCGGTGCAGTGTCGAGCGGGGGCGCCGCATCAGCAAACGCAGAATGGTCCACAGGCGGCGCAGGGTCTGGCGGCTTGATCGCCGGGTCAGGCAAAGGCTCACCCCCTGCCGATGGCGTGGACGCGCCTTCGACAGAGGATTGGATCTCGTTACGGATCGATTCTGCCGGATTGAAATTCGAGACCGAGGAAGCCGCCTCGTTCATCGAATCAAATTCCTTCTTCAGCGAGGCGACATCGGC